>NZ_JACJPZ010000035.1:0-49774 GCF_014696335.1 Dolichospermum sp. FACHB-1250 | reverse complement strand
GATAAATAAAGATTTTTTAATGCCGCAAATTCTGCTTTAATATCTAATTGCCATTCTGGAAGTTCTTGAATGCGATAATCTAAATAATGTTGAGAAAATAAGGGTTTATTTGTGTTTTTTGTATTTGTCATGATTGGAAATCGAAAAAATCTATAGATTCACGGGAAACCCATCTAATTTGTTGTGACAAAGTATCACTTATATGAATTATGAATAAGGAAATATCAAGAGTTTAATATCAGCCTAATAGGTGGATATCAAGAAGATTTGATGGTAAATATATATTTTTATTATATATTTTTATTCATCATCAAACTTAATCAGACCTTTTTGTACACCCTCATCCATTAAATTCATTGTTTAACCTGATCAAATATTGTTATGAGATTAATATTATCACATTACAGTTACATAAAATTAGCTGATTAAATATTAAGATTTATTAATAAACATGATCAGAATCAGGATGTCCAGGATGAAAGGATAAACAGGATAAAAAAGATATTTTATCACCAATTACCTATTATTCATCACCAAATTACCAGCCTCAACCAGATGAATGACAACTTGAGTTATTATAAATTAGAGATTTTTTGAAAATCCTGAATTTCTACATTTAAGAACCATTACTTTTATGAATTTTCGTGATGAGTTTAAATTGTTACTTCGCGCTCGGTATCCATTGATTTATATTCCCACCTATGAAGAAGAACGGGTAGAAGCTACGATTCGAGAAGAAGCCATCAATCAAGGTAATCGTCCGGTGTATACTTGGGATTTTGTAGACGGTTATCAGGGAAGTCCTAATGATGTGGGATTTGGCAAACGTAACCCGTTACAGGCCTTAGAGTTTGTAGAAAAATTGACTCCTGCTGCCCCTGCGGTGTTGATTTTGCGAGATTATCATCGTTTTTTAGATGATGTGGCCATTTCTCGTAAACTCCGTAATTTAGCCCGACTATTGAAGTCGCAACCGAAAAATATTGTTTTATTATCCCCCCGCGTCGTTATTCCTGATGATTTAACAGAAGTGCTAACGGTGGTGGAATTTCCCCTACCTAACGCAGGGGAGATCAAAACAGAGGTAGAAAGGTTATTACAAACCACGGACAACCCTCCTGGTGGTAAGTTTTTGGATGATTTAGTGCGTTCTTGTCAAGGGTTGTCTATGGAAAGAATCCGTCGGGTGTTAGTACGGGCGATCGCATCCCATGGACAATTACAACCAGAAGATGTAGATTTAGTCTTAGCAGAAAAGCGCCAAACTATCCGCCAAACTCAAATTCTCGATTTTTATCCCGCAACTGAGGAAATTACTGATATTGGGGGACTAGATAATTTGAAAGATTGGTTAATTCGTCGCGGTGGTTCTTTTAGTGAAAAAGCTCGACAATATGGTTTACCCCACCCCCGTGGGTTAATGTTAGTAGGAATTCAGGGAACTGGTAAATCCTTGACCGCTAAAGCGATCGCCCACCATTGGCACTTACCACTGTTACGCTTAGATGTAGGGCGGTTATTTGGCGGTTTGGTGGGTGAGTCCGAATCTCGCACCCGGCAAATGATTCAAGTGGCAGAAGCGCTCGCCCCCTGTATACTATGGATTGATGAAGTTGATAAGGCTTTTTCTGGCTTGGGTAGCAAAGGTGATGCAGGTACTACTAGCCGGGTATTTGGGACTTTTATCAATTGGTTAGCCGAAAAAACCTCCCCTGTGTTTGTTGTGGCTACCGCTAACGATATTCAAGCCTTACCACCAGAAATGTTAAGAAAAGGGCGATTTGATGAAATTTTCTTTGTTGGTTTACCTAGTCAGGAGGAACGAAAAGCAATTTTTTATGTCCATTTATCCCGATTACGTCCCTATAATTTGAACAGCTATGAGATTGATAGGTTGGCCTACGAAACTCCCGATTTTTCCGGTGCAGAAATTGAGCAAACGCTAATCGAAGCCATGCACATTGGCTTTAGTCAAAACCGTGATTTCACAACTGATGATATTTTAGAAGCTGCTAGTCAAATTATCCCCTTAGCGCGAACCGCTGTCGAGCAAATTCAAAAACTCCAAGAATGGGCCGCAGCTGGTAGGGCCCGTCTAGCTTCAAAATATACCCCTTTAAATCAACGTATTCAACGTCAAGAAAAGAATTAAAAATTAAAAATCTTGTACCTATTGCCTATTCCCCACTATATGTTTAAAAACTTACTTAAATTTATACTCGGTCAACTTTTAGCGATCGCGGTTCTATTAGGTACTGGCTTGATAGTTGCCCTCTATTTTGTCAACCGTACTGCCGTAAATCCACCCAAGCCGATGTTTGCTAACGATAATCCTACAAACCAAATCACAAAGCCTAAAGCCATTGCCAAACCTAAACCTGAGAAAAAAGTTACTTCTAGCCCAGTACCTACACCTACTCCCACAAAGTCACCCAATTCATTACCACCAGGTGCTTATCCAGGAATTGTTACTTGGCCAGAAGGGTTAAGTATGAGAGCAGAACCAGATATAAATTCTCCCAGTACAGGAGGAGTTGGCGGTAATAAAAAAGTTATTATGTTAGAGGAAAGTACGGATAAAAAATGGCAAAAAATTCGCATTGCTGATACTAATCAAGAAGGTTGGGTAAAAGCAGGTAATATTCAACGTTCTCAGTAAATGAATTTTAGATTTTAGATTTTAGATTTTAGATTTTGAATACTCAATTAAAAATGTATTAATTGCTAACAAAACCGCGTTTAATTTGTTCGCGTTCAATGGCTTGAAATAAAGCCATAAAGTTACCTTCTCCAAAACCTTGGGCTAAAAGACGACGTTCAATAAATTCAAAGAAAAAAGTTGGTTGTGAGAAAATTGGTTGGCTGAAAATTTGCAATAATAGTTGCCCTTCCCTCGCATCTTCATGCCAGTCTACCAAAATTTCCTGCTGGGCGATCGCTTTTAATTCTTGAGGTGATAGGGAAAATTTATCTCGTTTTTGTAACTGGGAATAGTAATTTTGAGAAACGGAAAGAAAGGATAAACCAGCAGCGCGAAAACAAGCAATTGCATTAACAAGATTTGGTATCAGTAAAGCAATATGTTGAATACCTGCCCCTTTATTCACCTCTATAAATTCCTGAATTTGCGAACTAGGTGACGCTGGTTCATTAATTGGTAATTGGATATTTCCATGGGGAGAAATCATGACCCGACTATGCAAACCAGAACGATCAGTTTTAATTTTAAAACTTTGTTGAGGGTGGAAATCAAAAATGTTTTGATACCAATTAACAGCGGTTTCTAACTCACCAACTCCCACATTCAAAACTAGATGATCAATTGCGGTAATAGCATCATGTACTTGCTCCCTCTTACCTGTTACCTCTTGCCTGATTTCGTCCTTATTTCTGGTAATTAATGTATGATTCAAACTACCCCACGCAGCAATTTTAGCATACTTACAAAATCCAGTATGAACAACCGGTTGGAGAACTTTTGCACCATTGCTGATGGCCTTTGCTGTCAATGCTTCCACATCATCAACAACAAAGGCTATATCAGCCACACCAGGAGGATGTTGACGCAAAAATTCAGCCACAGGGCTAGTAGGTAAAATCGGGGAAGAAAGTAAAAAGCATACAGAGCCACTTTTTACTACTTTTGTACAAGTATGCAAGGATTTTTGATGGTGAGAAAGACCTGGAAAAATGCCCTCATTTACTGCTTGAAAACCAAGACAATATACAAACCAATCTCTCCACCTTACTGCATCTTCAACATAGAAGTGAACATGATCAACCAGCATAACTTATTCAAAATCAAGTATTCAAAATCAAGTCTTCAAAATCAAGTATTTATGATCAGCTTTCATCTGTTAGATACTAGAAAAATAAATGGCTCTCAGGTTGAATATTAATTTCCATTGGTATAGCCTGGGGTTCAACCGATAAGGCATAGAAAATGGCATTGGCAGCAGTTTCACAACTGAGCATTTTATTCCGATCTACTTTTAAATTTACCTGATCCCAAAAAGGAGAATCTATTCCCCCAAAGTAAAACAGCGTTATCTTCACTCCAAAGCGTTTCAGTTCTTCTGCTATGGATTTACTAAAACCCACTACACCAAATTTAGAAGCAGAATAAGCCGCAGCCATGGGCATAGAATGTTTACCCAGAATACCGACAACGTTACAAATATGACCAGATTTACGTTTTTGCATCTCTTTCGCTGCCGCCTGAGTGGTGTAAAAACAGCCTTTTAAATTCAAATTTAGCATTTTCTCTAAATCTGCTGGTTCAATGGTGTTGTAGGCTTTAAGAATGCCCGCTCCGGCTGCATTTACTAAGACATCAATTTGTCCAAACTGGCTTATTGTCCTTTGGATTAATGTATCTACTTGTTGAGGTTGAGTAATATCAGTGGGAACTATAAGTACATTTCCAGGTGATCCCGGTAACTCAGTTGCTAATGTTGCTAAATTTTCCGCGTTTCTAGCTGCGAGTACCAACCTCACCCCTGTGGGTGCTAGTTGACGAGTCAGGGTTGCACCAATACCACCAGTAGCACCGACAATGACAATAACTTTATCTTGTAGCATCACACTATTTACATTTCTTTACAGACTATATTTATCATATACAGGACTTAGGCAAAATAGAACGAAAGTAGGGGTTTTCTTCAGAAAAAAAACGCCAAAACTAGTTAATGTCCGGTTTGTCCACATTTATCCGATTTGCGGATGATTTTGATAGTCCCTTACCTAAAGATATTTTCAATGAAAAAATTAGATGCTCCCCAATTAGTGCTGAAGGTTTTATCAACATGGACAGAAAATCATTTCCCAGTCGTGAAGAAAGTAGACATTAAAGATAGAAAAATTTTGATTCAGAGAGGTAAGTATTCAGCTATAGCAATTGTTCATGTCCAAATCCCCGACTTCAACAGACAAATTTATCATTTATGGATATAATAAATCAAATGAGTCGGGGATATTATCGCCTCACATGAATTATTATCCAGACAGATTTAATAGGAGCAATCATAGCTCATGAGTTAGTAGAATTGCAACTACAGAAAACCAATCTAGTTTTAAGTTATAGAGTATTTTATATCTGTTTAAATTTTCGGTTTGTTCCTTTACTTCTTTGCGTCTTTGCGGAATATAAAAATATTCATCTTAGACTGGTGATTTGTGTTTGTATTTTACAGCTAAAAGTGCTACAACCTAGTTAATCATCTGCTCATTTAAGATTCAAAAACCCTATGTTAGCAGGCACAATTTTACAGAATGGAAAATATACCATCCTCCAGGAAATAGGGCGGGGCGGATTTGGTGTTACCTTTAAAGCTATGCACCACTATTTAGGTCAAGAAGTGGTAATGAAGACTATCCATGAACACTTGCGACAACATCCCGATTTTCCCAAATTCCAGCGCCAATTTCAAGAGGAAGCCAAAAGATTAGCTACTTGTGTTCATCCTCACATTGTCCGGGTAAGTGACTTTTTTCAGGAAGACAGTCTACCTTATATGGTAATGGAATACATTCCCGGAGAGACTTTAGGTACAGCATTTGTATTACCAGGAATACCCCTACCAGAAGCCACAGCTATTCATTATATCCGCCAAATAGGCGCGGCTTTACAGGTAGTACATCATAACGGTTTATTACATAGAGATGTTAAACCAGATAATATTATTTTGCGTCAAGGAACTCAGGAAGTAGTATTAATTGATTTTGGTATTGCTAGAGAATTTAATGACGGGGCAAAACAGACACACACAAGTTTGGTCAGCGAGGGTTATGCACCTATTGAACAATATTTAACTCAAGCACCACGCACAGCGGCCACAGATGTTTATGGGTTAGCGGCGACCTTATATGCACTATTAACAGCACAAGTTCCCATACCTGCATTATTGCGCGATCGCCAGAAAATGCCATCTCCCAATGAGCTACAGCCCAATCTCAGCGCGGCTGTGAATGAAGCAGTGATGCGGGGAATGGCTATAGAACCCCAATTTCGGCCTACTACAGTCGCAGAATGGCTACAAATGCTGCCAGTAAATGGGTTAAATGTCATATCACCAATTTTACCTACTCAAGCAGTACCTACTATTAATTTATCGGGTTTAAAATCAAAAGATTTACATAAAAAAGTTACTCCTCTTCCCATTTCTACACCATCAATCATCAAGAAAGTCCCTGCTATTAAACAAAAAGCCAGTGTACCCAAGGGAGTTATTGGTATTAGTATCGCTTTACTTGCAGCTACAGCGGGATTTAGCATGATTCGGACATCATCAAAATCTGATTTAGAATCATCACCTAAACCGCTTGTTGAACAAACTACTTACGAATCTAACACACCCAAACCCCTTGTCGAAATATCACCATCACCTGAAAGTAAAAATGAAAGTCAAAATGACAGTCAAAATGAAAGTCAAAAGACTCAAACCTCATATTCTAGGGAATCTATACCAGTGCGTAGTTTGAGAAGAAGAAGGAAAAATGTGATTGTTTCTCCAGAACCAACTCCTACTAGTAATAGTAGTAATAGCAGTTATGAAGAAAAAGCACCTCAAGATAACTCTCAACCCACTCCAACTCCTGATACAACAATAGAGAAATCAACACCAGTTGTTACTTCTTCACCATCTTTAGTGGACACTTTGCGTGAGGCTAAAGAATCGCAGAAAACCCCTCCTCCAGTCCCAAAAAATACCGTACCAGAATCCAATCAAAATCAGGTATTACCCTCATCTTCACCAGAATCTCGTCCCGTAGTTATCCCCCAGAAGGAATCTCAACCAGCAAATTCTTCTTCTGTGGAAGTCCCAACCCAAGAAACAAACCAAAATCAAGCACCGGAAAATCAACCGCAAAAGGTAGAAAAATTGCCACAAAAGGTAGAAAATCAACCGCAAAAGGCAGAAAAACCACCACAAAAGGTAGAAAAACCACCACAAGATGCAGAAAAACCACCACAAGATGCAGAAAAACCACCACAAGATGCAGAAAAACCGCCGCAATAAGCGGTAAATTCAACGGAGAGGGGGGGATTCGAACCCCCGTTGAGTTTCCCCAAAACGCATTTCGAGTGCGTCACCATCAACCACTCGGACACCTCTCCAAGAAATTATGATTAATTGCGATTATAGCACAACAAGAAAGAAAATTTCTGTGTGTGTTTTAGGTCAATCTGCCATAACGTGCTGTCATTGCACTTTCAGGATGAGATTGATTATATAACCAAGCCCACATTTGATCACCAAAGGAAAAATGCCACCATTCTCTAGGATTACGTTGAAATCCAGCTTTTAACATGACATTATGTAATAATTGACGGCGAGTATGGTAGGTTTGATGACTATTAATATAATAATCGGGATGCGATCGCTCGGACATTTCATCAATGGGTGAACCCATATCCACAATTTCCCCGGTATCATTGACTAAGGTAATATCCACCGCAGCACCCGTACTATGGGGAGGAGGGGTATTCATATCCAAACTCGGTACAGCCCAAATTTCATAAACTGCTTCCCAGAGTTCTTCGAGTTGCTGGGGTGACAATTCTGCTGCTGTTAAACCCCGATTTCGCAACGCTTCCCTAAAACTATAATCTACCATAAATTGTTGGATAGCTACGGGACGATAAGCATCGAATATTTGAATGTACCAATGGGGATTTGTAAATTGTAAATAATTTTGCGCCTGAATCAAATTGGAAATTACACTTTCGCGTAAATAATAAGGTGAATGTTCCCCATAATTAGCACCTAACTTTTGATAAGGGTGAGGAGATTCTACCGCAAATAATTCTAGAGGAATTTTAACTAAAGGTTCACCACATTCAATAATGGGGATTTGGTGGTATGGACGCATTTTAATTGCTAATTTGATCTAAGATTTCGGAGTTTGTAACAGTTTGTATAATGCCAGTATAAATATGTTTCGCGCAAAGTTTGAGATTTTGAATTTTTCGTTACAAGTGTTCATGTTCACAACAAGATTTTTCCTTCACATCTGGAACAGGATCATAACCTCCTGGATGAAAAGGATGACAGCGTAAAATCCGCATAATAGCCATCCAACTACCCCGAAACACCCCAAACCGTTCAATTGCTTGAATCGCATACATAGAACAAGTCGGTTGAAAGCGACAAGTGGGGGGAAACAGAGGAGAAATAAATAAACGATAACCCTGAATGAGCCAAATCAATAACATTTTCATACCCAAACCTTATAAAGTAGGATTAAAGTGAAAAATACCCCTATTTGACATTGTTTAACACATTTCTCGGCTTGGAAACCATTTCTCCATTATCGCTGCAAATTGCCCCCGCTGCGGTTTGGGTGGGATTAATTATCTGCATTGCTTGGGTAGTATATCGTTTTACTGATAGTGAAACGGAAATCATTCGTAAAATCGTGCATATTGGCATGGGTAACGTGATTTTAATTGCTTGGTGGTTAGATATTCCTGCTTATGTAGGAATTACAGCTTCGGTTTTGGCGAGTATTATCACCTTGCTATCCTATAAATTCCCCATTCTTCCTGGTATTAATAGCGTCGGTCGTCATAGTTTGGGAACATTTTTCTATGCTGTGAGTATTGGGGTTTTAGTGGGTATTTTTTGGCATTTACACCAACCTGAATACGCTGTTTTAGGGATTATGATTATGGCTTGGGGAGATGGATTAGCTGCTTTAATTGGTAAAGGTTTTGGTAAACATAAATACATATTTTTTGGTTCTCAAAAAAGCTGGGAAGGTTCTTTAACTGTGACTTTAATTAGTTATTTGATTTGTGTAACTATTTTACTTGTTACTCAAGGTAATATTTGGCAAACTTGGATAGTTTCTTTAATAGTTGCCTTAGTAGCCACGATTTTAGAAGCATTTTCTTTTTGGGGAATAGATAATTTAACCGTTCCTGTCGGTAGTGCTACTTGTGCTTATCTGTTATCTACAATACTCTTTAATTGTTGAATAATTGCTGGTATAGCCAAATTATGTTTCTGAAATTGGAGATATCTAAAAATATAGATATTAAATTTTGTGTTGAGTAAAAAAACTGAATAAATTCATATAATCATGATTCTCAGTAAAAATGAACAATAAACATTATCAACATTAAACATTATGGACTACAGAGATTTTATAAAATTAAGAATTATCTCTTATTTAAAACTATTTTAGTGACAAAAAACTATTTTGTCTCTACTTTTAGAAGTTATTTTGTCTCTACTTATAGAGGTAAATTTGCAAACATTACTTTCTACCCTTAGATTTATGAAATATTAGCCAACAATGCTTATAGTTGAGTTGTTAGGTAATGAAACACCTAATTACGCAAGTGAGGCTAATAATCGTGTCAAATCAAATGTTAACCGTCTTATCAGATCAAGAACAAGAGTTACTAACTGGTGGTGCTGACTTTGAACTAGCTGCTAGTAATTACGCTAACAAAGGATCACTGTTAATGGGAACCAGTGCCTCTGGTCCTCAAGGTAGCACTGCTACCTCGGCTGGTAAGGCTAATACTATACTGACTGCGGGACAAGATTTCTTAGGTTTAGGTACAGAACCTCCCGCTGGTGTCGGAGCTTTGGGTTCTGCGGTACTACCAACCGCAGGAAACGTACGTGCAATTACACCCCCAGTTGCAACACCTGGAACTCGGATCCAGCCCTAGCTAAAGCAGTCTTTTCGTAAATCTAGGCTACTAAGTCTATAAATTGCCTGCTGTCAAATTAAGCAGGACTTAGGAAAAAGAGAATGAAAATGGGGGTAATTCATAAATTACCCCTAGACAGGAATAATGTCAATACAAAAATCTACCTGTTTTTATTAAGGTGTAATCTGGTGAACTCTTTACAGCGTCAAGAGAACAATTCTTATAACTTCAATAACCCGACTACAGAAGATTTGCATATACTAGAAGCTAATGAGTTTCTTCCCCATATCGGTAAATGGATTCATATCGGTGGGGGAGTGATGATTACTATGTTTGTAGTTGCTGCAAGTCTTACCTCCATTCTTTATTATAACGTCACGGTTAAAGTTCCTGCAACTATCCGACCATTGGGAGAATTACGGTTAGTTGAATCGGCAATGACGGGAACTATTAAAAGAATTGCCGTCAAAGAAAATCAGGTAGTAAATAAAGGACAAATAATTGCTTATATTGATGACTCCCAACTGCAATCTCAAAAAAGACAACTGCAAAATACTTTTGAGAAAAGTCAATTACAACTTATTCAAGTTGATGCTCAAATTAATCAAATCAATACTCAAATAACTGCTCAAACTAACTTAAATAACCGGACTATTATAGCTACCCAAGCTGAATTAACTGGAACTCAACGTAACTATAAAGATCAACAAATTAAAGCCATTGCAGAAATGACACAAGCTAAAATAACTATAAATTTAGCAAAGGAACAATTAGAAAGATTAAAAAAAGAAAAGGTATTAATAGCCACGGTACAAGAAGCAGAAGCAGCATTAAAACTGGCTATCTTACAGAGAAATCGCTTGCAGAATATAGCTGAATCGGGAGCAATATCTCAGAATCTAGTCGAGGAAAAAGAACAAGCTGTTAAATCGGCTCAATCAAAATTAGAACAAGCTAAATTTAGTGCTAAAAATCTCCAAGAAGAAAAAGAACAAGCTGTTAAATTAGCACAAATAAACCTACAAAAAGCAAAAAGTGCCGTCAATCCCAGTAATGCAATAGTAACAGTAGCATCGGAAAGAATTAAACAAGAAAAGTCCAAAGGTGAAGCTAATTTAGCAGCTTTAAAAAAAGAAAGAGAAACATTACTTCAACAACGTTTAGAACTACAAAAACAACAAATCCGCACCAGTCAAGAACTACAACAATTAGACAATGAGTTGAATAAAAGTGTGATTCGCTCCCCAACTAATGGTACACTTATGCAACTTAAACTCCGCAACCCTGGACAGGTTGTACAACTCAGTGAAGCTATCGCTCAAATTTCTCCTGTAGATGCTCCTTTAATTATCAAAGCTCACGTTCCTGCTAAAGATATTGACAAAGTAAAAACCAGTCAAGCAGTGCAAATGCAGGTTTCCGCTTGTCCCTATCCTGACTATGGAACTCTCAAAGGAACTGTAAAAACTGTTGGTGCAGATGTTTTAGCAACCACACAAAATAATCCGAATAATTCAATTATTAGTACACCCCAATTAGCTACTTATGAAATTAATATTGAACCAGAAAGTCTATTTTTAGGAAAAGGAAATCATTTATGTTATCTCAAATCTGGCATGGAAGGACGCGCTGATATTATTTCTCGTCGGGAAACTGTACTCCAATTTATCCTGAGAAAAAGCAAGTTAATCACTAATTCATAGGTGAAAATATAGGTTGGGTTAAGGGATAGCGCAACCCAACATAAGCTTTTTTTAATTAGTTTCCTACGTCAACCCAAGGTACTAGAATACTCTTAATAATTATGTTCAATATGTTCAATATGCTCAATATTTTTAAAAATCATCAAAATTATCAGTGTACTTTACAGTTAAGTGAAGAAGACTGTGGAGCAGCTTGTTTAGTTTCTATTAGTAAGTATTATGGACATTTTTTAAGTATGATTAAAAGTCGGGAAGCTGTTGGTACTGGACAATTAGGAACAACATTATTAGGTTTAAAAAGAGGCTCAGAAAATCTCGGTTTTAATGCTAGAGCAGTTAAAGCTTCTCCAGAAATTATAGACAGAATTACAGAAATTACATTACCCGCAATTATCCATTGGCAAGGCTATCATTGGGTTGTTTTATATGGTAAAAAAGCAAAAAAATACGTTATTGCCGATCCTGCGGTGGGAATCCGTTATTTGAGCAAAGAAGAACTAACCGCTGCCTGGAATGGGGTAATGCTCTTATTAGAGCCAGATCCAGATCGTTTTTCTGACCAACCCCAAGAACAATCAAAAGGTGGAATAACGCGCTTTTTTCGCCGCATTTTACCCTATCGTGGGTTACTAACTCAGGTTTTAATGATTAATATTGTCCTGGGTTTACTAGCTTTAGGAACTCCGGTTTTGATTCAATTATTAACAGATGATGTTCTCGTTCGTGGAGATGTACAATTACTTACTGTTGTGGTTTCTGCTGTTGTCATTATGAGTTTATTTAGTGGAGGTTTACAAGTATTCCAAGCTTTAATGATTTCTCATTTTGGACAAAGATTACAATTAGGTTTAGTCTTAGAATTTGGCCGTAAACTTCTGCAATTGCCTTTAAATTATTATGAATCCCGTCGCAGTGGTGAAATTACTAGCAGACTCCGAGATATTGGCGAAATTAACCAATTAGTATCACAAATTGTGATTGTTTTACCTAGTCAATTTTTTATCGCTATAATTTCTCTTGGCTTAATGTTGTTTTATAGCTGGCAATTAACAATGGCAGCTTTATTAGTTGCTGGTTTAATGACTTTATCTACTTTACCTTTCTTGCCTATTTTGCAACAAAAAACCCGCAGTCTCTTAGTTTTAGGAGCAGAAAATCAAGGTGTTTTAGTAGAAACATTTAAAGGCGCACAAGTAATTAAAACTACCAATGCTGCTCCTCAATTTTGGGATGAATTTCAAAGTCGTTTTGGTCGTCTAGCTAATCTTGCTTTTAGTACAGTACAAATAGCAATTATCAATGGTACTCTTGCCAGAATTATATCTACAATTGGTGGCGTTCTCTTACTAGGATTTGGCAGTATTTTGGTGATTAGAGGCAATTTAAGCATCGGTCAAATGTTAGCTTTTAATGCTTTAGAAGTCAATGTTTTAGCTTTAATTAACTCATTAGTTGGCTTTGTGGATGAATATTTTCGCTCTCAAACGGCAGTTTCTAGATTATTAGAAGTTATTGATGCCACACCAGAAGTAGTAGGAGGAAGTCAAAAACCAATTGTACAAATTTCCAGCACTGCTGATATTAGTTGTGCAAATCTTAAATTTCATCACCCCGGAAGAGTTGATTTATTAGATGATTTTTCTATTCAGCTTCCGGGAGGAAAAACAATTGCTTTAATTGGTAAATCAGGTTGTGGTAAAAGCACTTTGGCTAAATTATTATCTGGTTTATATGTCCCAGATTCTGGTAATATTCGGATCGGATTTTTAAATATCCAAGATATTGCTTTAGATTGTTACCGACAACAAGTAGTTTATGTTCCCCAAGAGCCTCATTTTTGGAGTCGTTCCATTTTAGAAAACTTCCGTTTAGGCACACCTAATATTTCTTTTGAAGAGGTAGTTCAAGCTTGTGATATTGCTGATGCCGATGGTTTTATTAGTCAATTACCTAATAAATATCAAACCGTTTTAGGAGAATTTGGTGCAAATCTTTCTGGTGGACAAAGACAAAGATTAGCGATCGCTCGCGGCATTCTCACAAATCCACCTATACTAATTTTAGATGAAGCTACCGCTGGATTAGACCCTATGAGCGAAGCTAATGTTCTAGATCGTCTTTTGGGATATCGCGCAGGTAAAACCACAATTTTAATTACCCATCGTCCTAGTGTCATTCATCGCGCTCATTGGATTGTTCTCATCGAAAAAGGTCAATTACAAATTCAAGGAACTCCTGATACTTTCTTATCAAAACCTGGCGAACATTTGCAGTTTTTAACTGCATAAATTAAGGCGTAAATTAATATTTTTTAAATATTTTTTAAGCTTTTATCTTGCTACAAATTAACCAAAATTACTTACTTATGTAAGGACAAATAATATGTCTAAAAATACTCAATTTAGTCATCCTCAATTATTCAGATATCTTTCTAATGCAGAACAAGAATCTCTAATTGGTGGGCAAATATCTCCCCAATTAGATGTATTAGTTGAAGGTAATTCATTCTTCCAAAAAACTGATATTGAAACTGAGGGTAAAAATGATTTAAAACTTGCTTCAGGTGATTCTAGTTCACAAACCACTAAATATAAATTATCCCAAGTCACTATGGCACTTTCATTAACATTTGGGTTACTAACAATTAGTTCTATTGGTGATAAATTGAGTAATTTATTACCCGGTTTTCTAAATAATTTGTTTTCCTAAAATAGCCAGATTTAATTAAATTAAAACATTTTCTTGTAGAGACAGCTTTATTTTATATTCTGCTCTACATTTTCTGCTGTTTGAGTTAATAAGTAACTTTTTTGAAAAAAATAGAGTAGATAATTATGTAGTTTTGATTAGATAAATAAAATAAACAAACATGAGTTAAAAGAGAGAGATTTATCTAAATAAATATATAACCTAAGAGTAATTTAAAATCTCAAAACTTTATAACTACAGGATAATTTATTTCCCATAATAAATAGTTATAAAAGAAGTATAGGTGAATAACACCTGTTCATAGATTGAGGCTAACAATCATGTCATATCAAAACATTAAATCTGATTTACTCGTGGAGTTATCCACAGAGGAACAACAACTTCTGTCTGGGGGAAAAGGCAGACGCAGAGCAATAATCTGCTATGAGTGGAAAAAATACCGTGATCATGATCAAGATATCAGAAAGCGTGATGATCGTGATGATGATGATGATGATTGATTTTCACAAATAGCAGAGATATTAAGTGGACAAAATCCATAAATTGGGTAACCACTTAATTTCAACCTGGCATTTGAGGAAAGAGAAAGCTGATATAACCAACTCAAAATAATTAATTTTTGGAAGGTTTTGGGTAGTCTTGGATGTTCTCTTTAACCTACTACTAATTAAACTCCTAGAGATAACCATTGTTTTTCTCTTTCCTCCCTCCTCCTTCCTCCTAATTCCTCCTAATTCAAAGTGAAACAATTCCACTAATTGAGGCACATAATTATGTCAAATCAAAACATCACAACTGATTTACTTGTAGAGTTATCCCCAGAAGAACAACAACTTTTATCGGGGGGATGTGATAATTACAGCCCACCACGTCGTCAACGCGTTGGAATAAAGCAGAAAGTAAAAAATAATCTAGTGTTCAATCCAGTAATCAATATATATCCTTCTGAAGCAAAAAGTACCGATGAGTCTGACAGTAGCCAAACTTCTTCAAACGGTGAAGATCAAAACTAATGTTACTAATAAGTTAGTCCCTTAGTTTAAACTCTGGAATTAGTAAAAACAGGAGAAAACTTAGGTAATTTATTCAAGATAAATCAAGTTTTGAGAATATTTAGGCATTCTCATTTGTTCTTTTCAGAGATTTAATTAAAAGTGCTGAAGATGGAAAAGTAACTGCTATTTATAGTAGTTACTTTTCTCTTTTCTTTATTCTTACTTTTTTTGGAGTAACTTATTCCCCAATATTTTCTTTTATTTTTAATCATTAAAAAAGTCTAACTCCCCAACGAGAATTAGACTTTAAATTGATTAACTAGGAAGTGATGGTTCTAATTTATATGAGATAATTACCATCAGAGACAATTGGTTTCAGTCTTGAAAAATCGGTATTTTAAGTAGGTTCGTCAGCAGGTAAATTCTGAGTTATTTCAGGTAGATTCTTAACTTTTACTGTAATAGTAGCTGGAAATTTTTGACGACCATAGACAAAATCACCTTTAGCCTCCAGAACTCCCTTCTCACTCGCACCTCCAGATAAAAGCTGTTGTTCCTGTTTAGATAACTCAACAATTAACTCAGATTCAATCTTATTAACTGACATGATTCTACCTCATCATTAACACTAATTTAATTGGCATTAGCTGGTTTACTAGCTAACAATTCAAATATAACTATCATTTATAAGAAAATCATAATTCTCAAGTTAGATCATATATCTATTTTTGCACTGTCATCAGAGATATTTTTTTCTGAGAATTTGGTTAAGACCTAAATACTTGATTATAGGAATAATATTCACAAAAACCGCATCTATTATTGAATTAACTACTGAATTAACTATAATCTATTTCACCATAAAGTATGAGATTATAATTCATACTTTTAGTTTTTTGATTTATAACTTCAGGAGAAGTGAATTTTCTCAAAATACATTTACAAATAGAAGATAGGATTACACACAGCTAATATTTTGTTTATTTAAGTGTGTAAACACTAACCTATTAATTGAGGTAAAAATCATGTTCAGTTCTAATTTACTTGTTGAATTATCCCCAGAAGAACAACAACTTTCATCTGGGGGATGTTACCACTTCCAGCCTTGTTGTAGACCTAAAAAACGTTGCTGTGACTACCAAAAAAATGATAGACATATACCCTCTGACATTTATGATATCTATCCTGATAGTGGCGATATGGAGAGGAATTAATACTCTTTTTTAGTAAGTAAACTCTATAGACTTGGCTATTCTTAATAGTCCTAGTTTTCCAGCTTTTTAGAGTTGTAAGGTGAGGAGAAATTTTTACATAAATTATCAGCACAATCTTAGTCCCTGCATCTGTAAATCTTTACATCTATTGTTGACAAATAAAACAGAAAAATACTAGATTTGTGCCTAACTTTCTCCTCTCTAATTTTTTAATATAAAAAATATTAAATAAATATATAAGTCAAAAGATAGAAATTTTAATTATTAGTTTCTAACTATAGAATCATTAATTTGATCGAAAATACCTTTATAACCTAAGAATAGGTATATGATTCATAGCTTAATTGAGGTTAACAATTATCATGTCAAATCAAAATATCTCATCTGATTTAGTGGTAGATTTATCCGTAGAGGAACAGCAACTTCTATCTGGAGGATACTATAGAGGTGGACATCATGGTGGTGGACATCATAGACATGGACATCATAGACATGGACATCATAGACATGGACATCATAGATATGGACATCATGGTGGTGGATATGATGGGGATAGATACTATCGAGGTGGATATGATGGAGATGGATATTGATAACAATCAAAGATGAAATTTACACCAAAAAAACTCTTTGATGAAGTTCATCTTTTCTTCTATTTATTACCTACTACCTTTTGCTTAGTTCCTCACCAATCCAATGTTGTAGAATCGGATTTACTAACTCAGGAGATTCATCTTGAGGACAATGGCCTACACCTTCTAAAGGAATAAACTTTTGGACTTGGGGAAAATTGGCTAACTCTCTACCTAAATTAATAGGTTCCCAAGGGTCAGCCGTTCCCCATAAAATAATTACTGGACAAGATATTATAGCTAATAAATCCTCCGGTAAAGGACCACTGGAATAAGCAGTAAAAGCTAAAAATACAGCCGCAGCCCCAGGATCTTTTGCCGGTGTCATTAAAATATCTACTAACTCATCTGTTACTGTTTCCCTCTGAGCATAAGCTTGTAAAAGAATATTTTTAACTGTCCTTGGTTGAGCTAACTGACTAAAAAAGAAATTACCTACAGATTCAATCGCCAAAAAGTTTTGTAAAATTGGCGTACCAAAACGTTTTATCCAAGGTAAACTGAGACGTTTACGATCATGCAATAACCGCAAAGAACAGTTAAGCAAAGCAGTTCCCAAAGCCATATCTGGGTCAATTACCGCAGCTTGCATAGCGACAATACAACCGATAGAATTACCGATGAAAAAAGCTGGTTCACCAATGACCTCCCGGCAAAAATCAGCTACCTGTTGTCCCCAGGTTTCTAATGTGTAGGTAATTTTTTCCCCCGGTTTAGGTTTAGCTGAACCACCAAAGCCAATTAAATCAATGGCATAAACCCGACAAGTTACAGCTAAAGCGGGAATATTTTTGCGCCAATGTAACCAGGATGCGCCAAAACCATGAATCAGGATAATAGCAGGTCCGGTAGTTCCTTGGGTTTGGTAACAAATGGGGAAACCTTGCCAAAGCCAGGTTTTTGGGGAAGTAAGTCCGTTTGTAGAAATTGTCATAGAAAATGTAGATTTAAATAAGGGACAAGGTAACTAGACACAGATAGCCACTGTACTGCTATCTTAAATTGGAGGCAATTGCAACTTTTTTGATAAAGCGGAACTTCATGGGAACGAATTACCGACGGGTTTTACTTAAACTGAGCGGTGAAGCCTTAATGGGCAACCTGGGCTATGGCATTGACCCGGAAGTGGTCGAGGAAATAGCCAAGGAAATAGGAGAGGTGATAGCCACCGGTGTTCAGATCGCCATCGTTGTTGGTGGTGGTAATATTTTTAGAGGTGTTAAAGCCGCCTCAGCAGGTATGGATCGGGCTACTGCTGATTATATCGGCATGATTGCCACGGTCATGAACGCCATGACCCTGCAAGATTCCCTAGAACGAATGGGAATACAGACAAGGGTTCAAACCGCCATTGCTATGCAAGAACTAGCAGAACCATATATTCGACGACGTGCTATCCGTCATTTAGAAAAAGGTCGGGTGGTAATTTTTGGGGCTGGTTCAGGTAATCCCTTCTTTACTACAGATACCACTGCGGCCTTAAGAGCAGCAGAAATTGAAGCAGAAGTGATTTTCAAAGCCACCAAAGTGGACGGAATTTACGATGCTGACCCTAAATTGTATCCTGATGCCAAGCGTTTTACTACTCTTACCTACGCCCACGTTTTGGCTAAAGATTTGCGAGTCATGGATAGTACCGCAATTGCCCTATGTAAAGAAAATAATCTCCCCATTTTAGTATTTGACTTAACGGTGCGAGGTAATATCCACCGGGCAGTTATGGGAGAATCTATTGGCACCCTTGTGGGAGGTTCTTGTGAAATTAGCTGAAGCTGAAAGTACAATGCAGAAAACCGTTGAATCTACTCAACGGGCTTTTAATACAATTCGCACTGGTCGCGCCAATGCGAGTTTGTTAGATAAAGTACAAGTCGAGTATTACGGTACACCAACATCCTTAAAATCACTGGCAAACATTAGCACACCAGATGCTTCAACTATCCTGATTCAGCCCTACGATAAGAGCAGCTTGAATATTGTTGAAAAAGCCATTTCTCTGTCAGATGTGGGCTTGACTCCCAGTAATGACGGTATTGTGATCCGCTTGAATATTCCCCCGTTAACAACTGACCGCCGTAAAGAATTTGTCAAACTTGCGGCTAAATACGCGGAAGAAGGTCGTGTAGCAATTCGTAATATCCGCCGGGATGCTATTGAGTCCATTCGCAAACAGGAAAAAAACGCTGAAATCCCTGAAGATGAAGCACGGGATCAACAGGACAAACTCCAAAAACTAACAAATAAGTATACCGCCAAAATAGACGAACTGCTGGCAGAAAAGGAAAAGGACATCTCAACCGTCTAAGAGGATATTTTAAAAGTTAATAGTGAATATAATTCGCTACTACATAACTAAAGTCCTACTTGAGTGTAACTAACGAAAAATAAAGGTTCGTAAACCCACCCTATGTGGGTTTTTCCGTATAAGAGCGGTTTATAACCCAATTGCTCAGTCTTAATTTAAGACTTTTATTTTCATCCCCTCAGCTGGTAAGAGGTGAGAAGTTAAAAGCTGTTACCCATTTAAAATTTATCTAAAGTTGTGGTGTGGGCATCTTGCCCGCTAGAATCATACAAATTAAATACAGTGCAGCTTATATTCACTAAAAATTTATAAAAAATCATAATCCCTTAGATATACTGGAAAATAAACTAATTAAAATCAGATTAAAAAATTAGCCATCATGTACGACTGCATAATTGTCGGCGCTGGACCTGCCGGTGGTACAGCCGCTTACCATCTAGCCAAAAAGGGTCGCTCAGTCTTAGTCCTAGAAAAGGAATCCTTACCTAGATATAAGCCTTGTGGTGGTGGTGTCTCACCAGTAATTGCTCAATGGTTCGACTTTGACTTTAACCCCGCAATTTCCGCCAAAGTAGACTCTTTGCGCTTTACCTGGAAATTAGGTGATCCCGTAGAAGCAAAAATAGATATTAAAGAACCCGTATGGATGGTACGCAGGGAAATTTTTGACCACTTCTTAATCCAACAAGCTCAAAAGCAAGGTGCTGAACTACAGGATAATACGGAAGTAAAAGGTATTGAATTTAAAAATGATTCTTGGCAAGTCACCACAGCTACAGGAATAGTCACCGGTCGTTATCTGATCGCCGCCGACGGTGCAAAGGGTCCAATGGCTAAATGGTTAGGTTTTAAAGACCGTAAACGCCGTCTAGCTGGCGCATTAGAGGCCGAAGTCATGGCTAATGTCCCCAATAAAAACATGGCTCACTTTGAGTTTGGTTTGATCAAAAATGGTTACATCTGGAATTTCCCCAAAGATGACGGTTATTCCATTGGTGTTGGTACATTTATCGGTAGCGAACCCCAAGACTTTAAGAAAATTTTGGATGAATACGCTCAATCTTTTGATATAGATGTCAAAAATAGTAAACAATACGGTCATGCCATCTGTCTTTGGGATGGTGATCAAAAGCTACACACCCAAAACGCAGTTTTAGCAGGAGAAGCAGCTTGTGTAGTTGACCCTTTTACTGCCGAAGGTATTCGTCCCTCTATTTTTAGCGGTGTCCTAGCAGCAGGATTTATTCACGATGCTTTAAGTGGTGATGCCAACGCTTTAGCAAATTATACCGATGCCATTAACGAACAATGGGGAACTGATATGGCTTGGGCGCAAAAATTAGCAGGAGCATTTTATCGCTTCCCCGGTATTGGTTATAAAGTCGGTGTTAAACGCCCCTCCGGCGCTCAGATTATGGGTAAAATCCTCTGCGGTGAATTGCGCTATGGTGATGTCGCTGGTCGTGCCTTGAAGCGGTTAATTCCTGGCTTCGGTTGATGTAGTAGGGGCAGGGGAGCAGGGGTTTGAAACGGAAACTATATAATTCTTCCCCTGCTGTTTCTGAAGTTTCTTTATCTATGATTAAATAAACTTGATCTGGATAACTCTGTAATAATCTTACCTGTAAACATCCTTTTAAATCTCTTGCACTTTGGGATAAAGGACTATCATCTCCAAATAATTCTACAGCCGCTTTCCAACTATGATTTAAAGCAACAATTTCATTATATTGTAGGTTAAATTTCATTAAACAAATCAACTTGTAAAATGTCAAATTACCCAAATATTGATAAATATATCACGTATTGAAATCCAAGAAAACAGAAGTGTTAAATCCTGCAATAAAACTTTACAGTGTTTGGTTTTTACCCAAGTAAAATCCCTTGCCAACAGTAATTATGCTAGTATTTTTTACAGTCAACCGTCAACCGTCATCATCATTTCCATCAGCAGATTCATCAATTACTGATAATTCTTGATGATGTTTCTGATCATGACCCCATTTATCTAAGACATCTTTAATTAAAACTTCTTGAACCCAAATTTTTGCCACAACGGTAAGAGGAAGTGCCAAAAATAATCCTAGAAATCCCAAAAATGTCACAAAGAATAATTGAGAAATTAGGGTGACAGCAGGGAGTAAAGATACTTGATGTGCCATGACCACAGGTGTGATAAAATTGCTCTCAACTTGTTGAATCACAAAGTAGAGAATCAAGACAGCCAGGGCTTTCCAGGGATTATCTAATAGAGCGATCGCCATAGCTGGTAATACACTCATAGTTGGACCAAGATTAGGAATTAAATTCATAAATCCGGCTAATACTGCCAATGCCAATGCTGCTTTTACACCTAAAATTGATAATCCTAATAGACTCATTAATCCCACAACTGCGACAGCAATAATAGCCCCTGTGATCCATCCCTCTAACGATATTTCACACTGATTTAAAATCCCATTTACCCGGGGGCGATAAAATGAGGGAAATAGGCGGACAAATACTTTTCGGTAATCGTGAGGATTAGCTAAAAACATTCCCGTTAAAACTAATACTAATAAAATTTTCAGAACAACTTCTAAAGATCCAGAGACAAAAGCAAAAGAGTTACCTAATAAGCGATTAAATAGCGGTTGTGCTTGTTCAATTAAACTATTCAAATCGGGTATGTAAGGTAATAATTGTGGAGGGATATAAGTTCTGCGTTCATCAACCCAAGCATTAAAACGTTCAAAACCTTGAGGAACTCTATAGGTGAGTTCATGAAATTGCTGGACAAACGGTGGTACAATCAACCAGAAAAAACAAACCACACCAACCCAAAAAATCACCACAGCCAATAAAACAGCTAATCCTCGTTTGATTCCCAAGGCTTGGAAACGTCGAGCTAGACGATTTAAAGTCGTTGCTAACACCACAGCGGCAAATATTAGTAGCAAAACCTCACGAAGTTGCCACAATATATATAAGGATATAACTAAGGCAATTATACCTATCCATTGACCAATGTTCACAAACGAGACTCCCAGCTTAGTAAAATGCTTTTTTGTGTCAATGCCGTTAGGTTAGCTGATTTTAACAACACCACCTATATTTTTTTTGTTAATTTTACTTTTGTCTTGGTACTCGCCACAATAGAACAGTTGCCATAACCATAGTTGGTGATAAAACCATAATTAGCACACTTGTCGCCGTTGCTGGAATCCATAGAAACGGAGCAGCATATTTAATTAATACCGAGAGCAAAGCCGAAAATAATAGCAGTTTCAACAAAAATCCGATCGCTTGCGGGGCGTAGCCGTGTTGATTTTCCATAACAGTGCGGCAAAATACATGATTTTATAGGGTATATACTAATTTAAACCTTACCCTCCAGTTTCTACAATAGTTATTAAATATAAAAATTTATAAAAGGTAAACAGTTGAGTAATTGTTAGCATTTTTGTATCGGCTGGATTTGAGGCTTTGATTGCCAAATTCATTCTATTTTCCCATTTCCATGATATATTTACCAGTTTCAATACTATTATTTATTGGTTTATTGCTATTGCTACCATTTATCTGGTTTGCGGTGGCAATAGACGTAGTGGAAATTGCAGTAGCTAAGTTGGGTTTTTCTCCTAACACTGCTTTTTTATTATTAGTGCTAGTTATTGTTACCAGCACAATCAATATTCCCATTTACCGCTTAGAAGCTCCAGTCCAATTAGCAGATGAATTTGCAGCACTGTGGTTAAAAGAATTTTGGGGGATTCCGTTAAGACAAGTGCAACGTTCTACCGTGGTAGCTCTAAATGTGGGCGGTGGGTTAATACCTGTGGTGTTAGCATTATACCAATTTTCCCAGGGAAACGCCCTGGCAATTCTGCTAGTTACAGCAATTGTGACCGTTGTTAGCTACTTGGCAGCCCAAGTAGTACCAGGAATTGGTATTCAAATCAATCCCTTACTTGCCCCTTTGAGTGCGGCCGTCTCGGCAATGCTAATAGCTTCACCCCATGCTGCACCTGTAGCCTTTGCTGGTGGTGTTTTGGGGACTCTGATTGGTGCTGATTTGCTACATCTCAAAGACATTCAAGCGATGAGTTCGGGTGTGTTGAGTCTTGGGGGTGCTGGTGTGTTTGATGGGATTGCTTTATGTGGACTATTTGCCTTGTTATTAAGTTGATATGCGTTATTTGTCCTTTGCCAGTTGTCAGTTGTTAAAAATCAAGTGACTACTGACTATTGACTATTGACTATTGACTATTGACTATTGACTACTGAGGTGACATTATGCCCGTAGAAACTGACAATAATAATCAGACAAAACAACCAAAAATAAGACAACTCGGTGGTAGTCTTCTGATTTTATTGACTTTTTTGTTATTGCTAAACTTGATAGTTCCTAGTTTATTAGGACAACGTTTACAGCAAGTTCCCTATAGTGACTTTATTGCTCAGGTACAAGCAGGTAAAGTAGATAAAGCCATTGTGGGAAGCGATCGCATTGAATATACCATCAAAACCCAAACCAACGCAGGTAAAATCGTCGAACAGGTATTTCAGACAACACCAGTTGCTATTGACTTAGATTTACCCAAAATCCTCCGCGAGAACAACGTCGAATTTACCGCCCCACCACCAAACGAAACCGCTTGGATTGGCACTTTATTAAGTTGGGTTGCTCCCCCCTTAATTTTCTTCAGCATTTGGGCATTTTTAATGAATCGTCAGGGTGGAGGACCTGCGGCACTCACAGTTGGCAAAAGCAAAGCCCGCATTTATTCTGAAGGCGGCACAGGTGTAAAATTCTTGGATGTAGCCGGTGTAGATGAAGCCAAAGCTGAACTTGAAGAAATCGTTGATTTTCTGAAAAATGCCACCAAATACACCACTTTAGGGGCAAAAATTCCCAAAGGTGTCTTATTGGTTGGACCTCCAGGTACAGGTAAAACATTACTAGCAAAAGCGATCGCTGGTGAAGCCAGTGTTCCCTTCTTCAGCATCTCCGGTTCAGAATTTATCGAATTATTCGTTGGTGTTGGTGCTGCAAGAGTTCGGGATTTATTTGAACAAGCCAAACAACAAGCACCCTGTATCGTCTTTATTGACGAACTAGACGCACTGGGTAAATCTCGCAGTAGTCCTGGTGGTTTTGTTGGTGGTAACGATGAACGGGAACAAACCCTCAACCAACTACTTAGCGAAATGGATGGTTTTGACGCTAATACTGGTGTCATTATCATCGCCGCCACCAACCGTCCTGAAATCCTTGATCCGGCCTTACGTCGTCCCGGTCGTTTTGACCGTCAAGTTGTCGTCGATAGACCTGATAAAATCGGTCGGGAAGCCATTCTCAACGTCCACGCCAGAAACGTCAAATTAGCAGCAGATGTTGATTTAGGAATTATAGCCACCCGCACTCCAGGCTTTGCCGGTGCAGATTTAGCCAACCTAGTTAATGAAGCCGCATTATTAGCAGCGAGAAACAATCGTCCAGCCGTAATCATGGCAGATTTCAACGAAGCCATTGAACGTTTAGTAGCAGGTTTAGAAAAACGTTCTCGCGTCCTCAATGAAATTGAGAAAAAAACCGTTGCTTATCACGAAGTTGGACACGCTATCATTGGCGCATTAATGCCTGGTGCTGGTAAAGTTGAAAAAATTTCCGTTGTCCCCCGTGGTGTCGGCGCATTAGGTTATACAATTCAAATGCCAGAAGAAGACCGCTTCTTAATGATAGAAGATGAAATCCGGGGACGGATTGCCATTTTACTGGGGGGACGTTCTGCTGAAGAAATCGTCTTTGGTAAAGTATCTACCGGTGCTACTGATGATATTCAAAAAGCCACGGATTTAGCAGAACGCGCTGTGACAATATATGGCATGAGTCATAAACTAGGTCCTGTGGCTTTCGAGAAAATTCAACAGCAGTTTATGGAAGGTTATGGAAATCCTCGCCGGGCTATCAGTCCCCAAGTAGCAGAAGAAATTGATCACGAAGTTAAGCGGATAGTGGATCATGCTCACCACATCGCCTTAACTATTCTCCAATTTAATCGCAACTTACTAGAAGAAATTGCCCAGGAATTGTTGCAAAAGGAAATTCTCGAAGGTGGGTATCTCCGAGAACGCATTACCCAAGCCCAAGCCCCAGAGGAACTGACAGAATGGCTACGCAGTGGTAAGTTAGAAAATGGTAAACCATTGATGCAAACTCTGTTAGTTTAGGGTGGCGTTGATTATCCGTAAAAAGAGCAATGGCCATCTTAAGTAGGTGATCTCGCGTCCACCTACTTAGCATTTCACTGGTTATTTACAGCACTTTGTGTAACGGTTTGGTAGCAAATAAAATCCTATAACCCTTGTCCCATAAACCTTTTAGATATTTAGGTCTGGTACTTGAAAAAGAAAAGTGCCGTATCGAGTAAATATCACAACCCGTAGATTTTGTCCTGATTGTATTAATTAAGAACAGAAAATTGTATTTAGTCCCATTAGCAATAAGTTACACTAATTCAAGCTTTTAAGTCTACTAGGTCTTTGATGTGCATTTAAAAATTATGTCGTAAATAACTGCTCTTACACCTTTGATTGATTTTCTAAGATAGTTTAGGATATGACAGAAATTACAGCAACATAGATTCAGTGACTTTAATTGCAAATTTACCAAATTCTTTGTAAGCGGACTTCGCAAAACTTATATTAACCATCATCTTTTTCCGTCATGGTGCTGATTTTTAAAGAAAATTCCCATCGAAATAGACATACCAATAGGGCCTTAAATCAGCTACTGTTGACAGGTAAATCTTTAGGGTTTATGGCTTGCATATTAGCCTTATTCATCTGGTGGGGGTGTAAAGCTGTACAAAACCAGTTTATACAACCACAAGCAATATTAGTTTTAGGCGGTTCTACTCGCCTGTTAGAAAGGGAAAAGTTTACAGCTAAATTAGCCCATCAATATCCAAATATACCGATTTGGATTTCTGGGGGTAGTCCACCTCAGCATACCAAAAAAATATTTGCTAGTGCAGGAGTTGATCCCCGTCGTTTAAATTTAGATTATGAAGCTGTAGACACAGTTACTAATTTCACTACTTTAGTAGATGAATTGCGCTCTCGTGGTATAAAAAGTGTTTATTTAATTACATCTGACTTTCATATGCGTCGTGCTTGCGTAGTTGGTGAAATTGTTTTAGGTAGTCGAGGCATGAATTTTAAACCCGTATCAGTTCCTTCAAAAAATTCACCAGAACCCATTCAAAAATCTATTCGAGATGGTGCTAGGGCAGTTATTTGGGTAGCTACAGGTTATACAGGTGCTAATCATGGTAAAAATAAACCCTAATACTGACCCCAAGTCAACAGTCAAAAGTAATAAGTCGCTGTTCCCGTAAGATTGCTAGCGATTGAGAATGGTTGGTTTATTTACGCCAACCCGAACTAGTAGATCAGAACAGAATTAGAATTAAAAATCCCAAATTTTCAATTATCCCCAATTCCCAATATCACCACAATTTGATACCCTAGCTTAAACAGTTTTGAGAAAAGTGAAAGCGTGGAAATTCAACTTGGGCGGGGAAAAGTGGCTCGTCGAGCCTATGGAATTGATGAAATTGCTTTAGTCCCTGGTAACAGAACACTCGATCCGAGTTTAGCTGATACTAAATGGAAAATCGGCAAGATTGAGCGAGAAATCCCCATTATTGCCAGTGCAATGGATGGTGTAGTTGATGTAAAAATGGCTGTTCGTTTGTCCCAGTTGGGGGCATTGGGAGTAATTAATTTAGAGGGTATCCAAACTCGTTATGCTGATCCTGAACCGATTTTAGATCGGATTGCCTCCGTGGGCAAAGACGAATTTGTGAGCCTGATGCAAGAACTATATGCCGAACCAATAAAGCCGGAATTAATTGAAAAACGTATTCAGGAAATTAAACAACAAGGCGGTATTGCGGCGGTTAGTGCGACTCCAGCAGGTGCAAGCAAATATGGTGAGGTAGCAGCATCTTCAGGGGCAGATTTATTTTTTATCCAAGCTACAGTAGTTTCTACTGATCATCTATCGCCAGAATCTGTTACTCCCCTTAATTTAGAGGAATTTTGCCGCTCTATGCCCATTCCTGTGGCCTTGGGGAATTGCGTCACTTATGAAGTCACACTGGAATTAATGAAAGCTGGTGCAGCAGCAGTATTAGTGGGTATTGGACCTGGTGCAGCTTGTACCTCTCGCGGAGTCCTGGGCGTGGGCGTACCTCAAGCTACTGCGATCGCTGATTGTACAGCCGCTAGAGACGATTATTACCAAGAAACCGGAAAATATATTCCTATCATCGCTGATGGTGGTTTAATCACCGGTGGAGACATCTGTAAATGTATTGCCTGTGGTGCAGACGGTGTGATGATTGGTTCTCCCTTTGCTAGAGCCGCAGAAGCCCCTGGCCGTGGTTATCATTGGGGCATGGCAACTCCTAGCCCCGTATTGCCTCGTGGAACTCGGATTCGCGTTGGTACTACCGGAACGCTAGAACAAATACTCACAGGTCCTGCTGGCTTAGATGACGGTACTCATAACCTTTTAGGAGCTTTAAAAACCAGCATGGGAACTTTAGGCGCTAAAAACATTAAAGAAATGCAGCAAGTTGAAGTCGTCATTGCTCCTTCTCTGTTAACCGAAGGCAAGGTTTACCAAAAAGCCCAACAGTTGGGTATGGGTAAATAACTCATTCATGTCATTGGTCATGGGTAAGGGCTTTATCCTGACTTCTGACTTCTGACTCCTAACGCTGTAACAACTCCAAAAACTTTTCTAGTAGTCTAAAGAATGACTGGAAAAATCACATATCTAGCCTACAATAGAGATGGCGGAGACAAATGTTTCCGTTCACTCCTCACACCACACTCCGCCCGGACTATTGTTCGGGCGGTTCCTTATGTTGGACATGAATTTTCTAATTTCTTTGCAAATACTCATCCTTAAACTCAAAGAGGAGGTTTTTGCTGTGGTAGAATTTTCACCAACCTCGGAAATATCTTATGTAAAGGTTTTTAGGTATGTCAGCAGCAGCACAAGTTACAGATTCTACGTTTAAGCAAGAAGTAATCGACAGCGAAGTACCCGTATTAGTTGACTTCTGGGCTCCTTGGTGCGGTCCATGCCGCATGGTAGCTCCTGTTGTCGAAGAAATTGCCGCTCAGTACGAAGGAAAATTAAAAGTTGTGAAAATGAATACTGATGAAAATCCCAAAATTGCTAGTGAGTACGGTATTCGCAGTATTCCTACATTAATGATTTTCAAAGGCGGAGTAAAAGTAGATATGGTGGTCGGTGCTGTACCTAAAACCACTTTATCTAACACTTTGGAAAAGTATCTTTGAAGCTCAATAGACAACAAACTTCTTTTGAGTTATTCATTGACAAATGAATTACGGGACAAACTTGGTGCGTCCCCTCTCTTTTTTCAACTACAAAAAAGTCTAGGGACAGTACCATTTTTATGTATCTGGTCAAGATATTAACAATTACTCTTTTCCCCCTTGAATTAGATAACTACCAACTTGGATTATATTACAATGTGATGCCATTATTGCGGCTTTAACCATGACCTCTGAAGCGTCTTTTTCTCCATTAGATTCTCTGCAAGCGGATATTGCTGAGTTAATAGATCGTTTACCGACACTAAAACATCGGCAATTTATTCAGCAGTCCCTATCTACAATTTTGCGTCTTGCGGATAGTGACATTGAACGTCTTGATTGGAAAATACTATCTGCTGCTTTAGTAGATATGGAACGTGGTTTTCAGTTATTTTATCACTACCGTCATATACGTAAAATTACTATTTTTGGTTCTGCCCGTCTAGCACCAGAAACACCAGCATACCAAATGGCCGTTGCATTTAGTCGCGCTGTTTCCCAGCTAGGATTTATGATTATGACTGGTGGTGGTGGTGGAATTATGCAAGCTGGTCAGGAAGGCGCTGGAAGAGACAATTCCTTTGGTTTAAATATTCAGTTACCTTTTGAACAACAAGCTAACCCCGTCATTCACGGTGATACTAAACTAATTAACTTTAAATATTTCTTTACCCGGAAATTATTTCTTTTAAAAGAAAGTGATGCTGTAGCTTTGTTTCCCGGTGGTTTTGGGACTCAAGACGAGGCTTTCGAATGTATGACATTAAGCCAAACAGGTAAATTTGGTCCAGTTCCTTTAGTATTAATTGATCAACCGGGAGGTGATTATTGGCGCTCCTGGAGTCAGTATATTGATGAGAAATTGGTAAAGACAGGGCTTGTTAGTCCTGATGATCCTAGTTTATACACAATTACAGATAATCTAGAAGTTGCCTGTAATGCTATTACTAGTTTTTACCAAATTTATCATTCTAGTCGTTATGTTGGTGATCAGTTGGTGATCCGGTTGCGAGAAGATCTATCAGATGATCAAGTAGAAGCACTTAATACTAACTTTAGTGATATCCTGGTAACGGGCAAAATTGTCAAAAGTCAAGCATTACCCCAAGAAGGACAAGATGAAACATCTAATTTACCCCGCTTAGTTTTATATTTTAATCAACGAGATTTAGGGCGTTTATATCAAATGATTGGAGTAATTAATCAAGTGGTAATTCCTACTCCAGAGGAAGCAGCACATCCAGAAAGAAAATAGACTACGGGAATCTATTAATTAGTCAAAATATGGCAGCAAATAGGGAATAAACAAAAAAGGTGAACTCATATCATGTAATGTGATTGACTTAAAAATATGTAATAATACTAATTATTATGACTTAATACTGATAAATATAATCAGGCTTGTATATTAGTAGATGTGATTAGGAAAAGAGGAAACAAGGAATAGGAAATAGAGACTAATTACGTAGATATAGCGCACAGAGTAGTCTTGATTGGGAATTAGGAACTACTGCGATTTTTACATCTCACGCAAAGGCGCAAAGGCTCGAAGGAAGACAGGAATAGGAAAATAACCGTATGGTTAAAATACAGCAGATTTCATCTGATACCTGGCGTGGCGTATTACGTTAGTAGATTACTTGAATGATTCACAAAAAAAATAAAATAGAGGAATTTAACTATGCTGGAATTATTAGGATCAGGTTTGTTTTCTCTGTGGCTAGAAATGGCTAAGGTACAAATTCAACCTCTAGAAGCCTTGAGTGTACTGGCTTGGCAAGGTAGCCCTAGCTTCATTATTGTCCCTGATCCTAGCCCGGCCGGAGCTATAACCGTACAAGAATATCTCAAGGGTTTAATTACATCAAAATTAATTGACCAAAATCTCATGTCCTCTCAGGGGATTTGGTTACAGTCGGGACCGATGTTAATGGCTAACCATCAAGGTACTATACCTTTACCCGCTGCTTCTTTAACTAAAATTGCTACTTCCTTAGCGGCTTTTAAAACTTGGGGACCAAATCACCAGTTTCAGACCTTAGTTAGTAGCACTGGACCGGTGGTAAATGGGGTGGTACAGGGCGATTTAGTGATTACTGGTACTGGTGATCCTATGTTTGTTGGGGAAGAGGCCATCGCGCTGGGAAATACTCTGAATAAAATGGGTATTAAGCAGGTAAAGGGAAATTTAATCATTACTGGTGCTTTTGCGATGAATTTCCAACGCAATCCAATACTCGCGGGTCAATTACTCAAACAAGCACTAAATCACCGTACTTGGTCTCGTTCTGTGGTTTTCCAATATTCTGTTATGCCCAAGGGAACACCTAAACCCCAAGTTATTATTGCTGGTAATATCAAGGTAGACCCTCAACCGAAAGTAGGACAAACTTTGCTGGTACGTCATCTTTCCTTACCTTTGCAAAAAATAATTAAGGAAATGAATGTTTTTAGTAATAACGATATTGCGGAAATGTTGGCTGAATCTGTGGGAGGTGCTGATGTAGTTAGTTATACAGCAGCCCAACTTGCTGGAGTCTCGAAGTCAGAAATTCTCCTCATTAATGGTTCTGGTTTGGGTAAGGAAAATCGGATTTCTCCCAGAGCCGTTTGTGCTATATTTATGGCATTGCAACGTGAAGCTAGTTCTTATCAGTTGACTTTAGCTGATTTATTTCCGACCTCGGGACTGGATAACCGAGGTACAATACACTCTCGACATATGCCCAAGGCAACCGTGATGAAAACTGGTACTCTTAATGATGTTAGTGCTTTAGCAGGAGTTGTACCTACACGCGATCGCGGTTTGGTTTGGTTTACAATTATTAACCGTGGTGGAAATATATCCGCTTTTCGGGCTGAACAAGATAAACTTCTCCAACATTTAGAAAAAGAATTAGAAGTATCTACGGATATTCCCCCTACCCTTGTCCCTCATTTAGATAATTCTTTACCAAATTTTGGTGCAGCTAATCGCAATGAGATTTTGTATAGAGGTTAGCTGTCCGTTGTCTGTTTTTAGGTAGAAGTTAATACGATTTTTAGCGTTTATAAACTGCGTCTACATAGAAAAAACCTAATTTTTTCATGATTTCACCCAGGTGGACTTAGCTTGTGTAGTAGCGTATCCCTTAGTGAAGCCATAAGCTCTTTTATATTCGCCCATAGGGTGCCATATACTGTTAAAACATCCTCTCAGGAGAAGGAAGCCAGAGAAGATGATTTCTGCTCAACTTCCTTATTACCTATTTTCCTGGGGGATAATTTCTGTGATTACTTTCTGTCCAGAATTACCACCTTTAACGACAATATTTTCTGTTTCTAAATTACCGACGGCTGTTGCTCCTTGAAAAGTTAATTTTGGTGCAACTTGATGATAAATTACATTTCCTTGGGCTTCTAACAACTTTTTATTTAAATACCAAGTCAATTGATTTGATTTTAAAGACTGACTACGTTGTCCAACTGCATTGACATTTCCAGTCAGATATACAGTGTTTTCTGGTATGTTCATTTTTCCTTGATTGGCTGTAATCGTTAGATTCTCAGCAGCTTTGAAGACACGAATGGGAGAATTGGTGGTGATATTTTCCTTCTGAATATTCCAGGTTATAGAGTTACTAGTAATTTGCATTAGCGGATCTATTAACTCTAATTTGGCCTGTCGTTGAAGAATTGCAATTTGAGTTTTTAAATTAATTTCGGCAGCATTGCCTTGACTGCGACCAGAGATTTTGTTATCCTCATATCGTTCTATTTGGATAGAGCGATCGCTAAATAATTTATCCTCTTTAATCTGCCATATTAAATGCTCAGTTCGCATTTGTAACTGTGGATCTGTAGATTTTGCTACTACTCCTCCTGAAAATTCTACCCGTTGTTCACGAGTTTTTACCTTAGCTTCTTGGGCTGTTGCTTGTAATTGTTTATGGCTACCATTTAACTGATTACGGACAATTAATAAATCTTCTTGAGGTCGCCATTCTAACTCATTACCCTGAAAAACAATACCATTACGGGGGTCACTAGCCACAATTTTACCTTGAAGAAAAAGTTGCTTACCATCTTGCTTAATGTCAGCTTTTTCTGCTTTAATTTGATAGACAACTTTTCCGTCTTGGTAGAGTTCCCCTTGAGGACTTTCCGCTTCACCCATTTGTTTATCTGTAGTGTATTTTGCCTTTTTGGCTTTCACTTTCCAAATCGGCCTCCCTACCTGATCAAATTGTTCTAAATCCACACCAAAAAAAGTTAACTTAGTTTCGTCTTCTCTTGGAGATGAAGTATTAGTTTTTGATTGGTTAGGTGTAGATGGATTACTACAAGCAGATAACCATAACCCTAAGAACAATGATAAAGACAGGTAAACCCAATTTGTTCGTAATCTAAACTGTGAAAATGAATAGAAGTGGGGGGAACGATGTTTACTTCCCCGCTGACGTTTTGAGTTTTGTCTTCCATTCTCCCTGTCTTGTGAATATTGCATTACTCTGGAAATTCTAGATGTCTATCACTACCTCTAGGATCGTCTAAAAAGCCCATACTAGACAATGGCCGATATGGGTAACTTTGACGGGGAGTTTTTTGAATATCTTCTTTGATAGCTTCTAAATCAATATAGCGATCGCTAACATTAATTAAACTATCACTAGTCATAGATCGCAAACTCACTACCTCTACCCTAACACCACGATAGCTGACAGAATTGACAGCATAGGCTAAATCGCCATCACCGCTGACTAAAACTGCGGTATCATAGGAATCAACTAAAGCCATCATATCAACAGCTATTTCCACATCTAGGTTAGCTTTTTTAGAACCATCTGGTAGTTGTACCAAATCCTTAGCAATGACTCTATAACCATTGCGACGCATCCACAATAAAAAGCCCTGTTGCTTCTCATTTGTCCGGTCTACCCCTGTGTAGAAAAAAGCCCGTAATAGCCTTGATCCACCAGTTAAACGGCACAATAACTTAGTATAATCAATTTCGATTCCTAGTTGTAGCGCCGCATAAAATAAGTTTGAGCCGTCAATAAAGATAGCTACCCGTCCCCGATTTTCCAAAACTTGTTCTGGCGTAAATATCGAGTCGTTTTCCAAATTATTCAACATTGTTGTCATACCTTGTGTTGTTATTCCTGTTATGATAGAAATTTCTAACTACATAATTTGTTAGAATGGCTTATGATAAGTCTCCGGGGCTGATAGATCAGGAGTCATAAAATCAGCAGCGAAAAAGCCCTGATTATTGATCCAGTTTCCTAGCTATCATTAGTGACAGTACAGCCCCGAATAGTTTTGTGAAGGAATTAGCAGTTCCCAAAATTAATCTTTTATTTTGATGTTTCTATCCGCTTAAAAACTGGTTTGGGTGTCCCCAATTGTTGTTTATCGGATAATATTCCCCATGTTGAGTGGGTACAAAAAGGGGCTAAAATTGCACTTTCTTTTTGTTCATTAAAATTAATTCCCCAGCCTAATTGCTGATAAATATCACTGCTGATATTAGGAATAATTGGTGAGAGAAGATAAGCTGCTAGTCTGACAGATTCCAGAACCGCATATAGCACCAGTTCCACATCTTCCTGTTTACCTTGTTTATATAATGACCAAGGGGCTTGATCATCAATGAACTTGTTACTGGTTTGTACCAGAGATAAAACATAGTGACAGGCTTCATTAAAAGCTAACGCTGTATATGCTTGTTTCACCTTTTCTCCCAACTCTAACCCGATGATTTTTAAAGGATTTTCAGCCCGAATAGTTGTTTGGGTTATGGACGGTACTTGACTAGAGCAGTATTTCTTCACCATATTTAAAGTGCGATTTAACAAATTACCTAAATCATTCGCCAAATCTGCATTCAAAACATTAATGAACCTTATTTCATTAAAATCGCCATCTTTCCCAAATTCGATTTCCTTAAGGAAGTAATAACGAATGGCATCACTACCATAATTTTCCACTAAAGTGATAGGATCAAGGGTATTACCCAGAGTTTTACCCATTTTTTGACCGTCTTTAGTTAAAAAACCATGTCCAAATACCCTATCTGGTAAAGGTAAACCTGCTGACATCAGCATTGCTGGCCAGTAAACAGCATGAAAGCGTAAAATATCTTTACCAATCAAGTGGAGATTAATTGGCCACCATGTCTGTAAAGCATTAGCTAAAGTTGGTTCTGCGTCTGGTTCTAACAATGCTGTTACATAACCCAGTAGAGCATCAAACCACACATACAATGTATGTTTAGAGTCTACAGGTACAGGAAAACCCCAGTCAAGATTTACCCGGGAAATGGAAAAATCTTGTAAACCTTGAGCGACAAAATTGAAAACTTCATTTCGTCTGCTCACAGGTTGAATAAAATCAGGGTGAGATTGGTAAAATTCCTCTAACTGAGTTTGATATTTAGACAAACGGAAGAAATAGTTCTGCTCATCCCGCCACTCCACTTCTTTGGTAGTATGGATGGGACAGCGTTTATTTTCTAGTAAATCCCGTTCTTCCTTAAATTCTTCACAGGAAACGCAGTACCAACCTTGTTGTTCTCCTTGATAGATGTCACCATTTTCCCAAACTCGCTGAAAAAACTCTTTAACTATGGCCTCGTGACGGGGTGCAGTAGTCCGACTAAAGCGATCATATTGAATATCGAGTAAATCCCACAATCTTGTAAAACTAGGAACAATTTGATCACAAAAATCTTGCGGTGCTTTTCCTAAACTGGCTGCTGAACGCTGGATTTTTTGTCCGTGTTCATCTGTACCCGTAATTAGTAAAACTTGATTTCCCTGTAAGCGTTGAAACCGGGCTATGACATCTGCCGCTATAGTTGTATAAGCACTGCCAATATGGGGGACATCGTTGACATAATATAGCGGTGTTGTCAGTGCAAAAGTCTTTTCTGTTTTATTCACTAAATTCATGGACAATAAAAGCAAATTATTAATCAGTTTTCTCTCTTAATCATCTAGATTATCTAGATAAAACTAGGCAATTATATAACATTGCTACGGTTTTTTATTAAATTACTCCTTAATCGTAACAAATTTATGGAATTGAGAATTGTTTCATCACTTCTATAAAACTCCTAAATGATTTCTTGTCAAATTTGGGAAAGCAGTTACTAATAATCATGGTAAAACCTGTTTATTTCATTGGTAGTCACAGAGAATACACTAATGCAAATTCCAGCAATATAGATGATGATGTGCATAAAATTGAGCATATAAAATTCTCCAATTCATGACAAGAGTATTAGTTTCAATATTCAGGATTTTCTGCAATGATTTTGTTTGAGATTAATGATTTAGGGCATCACAAAAAATAAACTATCCCGTCTTCTGGGATCAGCAAGATACCTGTAGTTGATGATTAGCTGGTTTTTTGTCCCCGACTACAAGAAATTTCTAGATATTTTTTGGAGTTTCCTGAACAAGGTTTCTGGGTGACTCCTAACCCAGCTTTCCTGTCTGATATTTTTGACGAAATTTATCTGAAAATATTTATAAGTTTATAGTCAGTAAATTTTCAAAATACATCAAGATAAACTGCAATTTTTTGAGCATTGTCAGTAGATTAACCACTAGCAATATAGAGATTTATCACTACTTTAGATATGGTAATCCAATGTCATTTAAGTGCATAATCGTTGCGGAATGCTATAGTATTATGTGTAATGCCAAGGTGACATTATTGCCAGTTAGGGGGATTTGACGCTTTCACATATTTATATATGATGAATACAAATTGCTAGAAATTCTGTAATCATGGTTTCAGAGTGGGTTGTTTTTTGTCTGGAAAGGTTGATTTTAGCAGGAGACAAAAAGAAAATATGCCATAATCCCCATTTGCATCAGAGAAACGGTAAAGTTAAAGATAGAATAGATTAAAAAAAAGCCGCAAAATGCCAGCCGTTGACCTGAAACCTTGTTTTTTGACTCCAAAACCAGTACAGTCAGATGCTCCTTTATTTATCTATTTACCAGGAATGGATGGCACTGGTCAATTGTTACAAGCCCAAATCCCTGAATTATCAATAGGTTTAGATATTCGTTGCTTGGCTATATCCAAAAACCATCTTGGTACTTGGGATGTTTTAGCCAGAAATGTTTTAGATTTGATTCATGGTGAACTGGAAAAAAGCCGTCAACGGCCAATATACCTCTGTGGTGAATCCTTCGGTGGTTGTTTAGCGATGAAAGTAGCAACCCAGTCACCACATTTATTTAAGCGCATTATCTTAATTAATCCCGCTTCTTCTTTTTTGCATCAGCCCTGGTTTAGTTGGATATCCCAGCTTACTCAGTTTGTCCCATCATTATTATTTAATGTTGGTTCATTAGCTTTGTTACCATTTCTGGCCTCATTAGAGCGCGTTTCTGAAAGCCAGCGCCAAATACTTCTCGCGTCCATGGGTTCGATTCCACCAGAGACTGTAAACTGGCGGTTGTCCCTATTGCGAGATTTTCAAATTGACAAAAAAGATTTGCAAAAGTTAACACAACCAGTTTTACTTATTGGTAGTGGAAATGATCGCTTATTACCTTCCGTTACCGAAATCGCCAGATTGGCTAGTATTTTACCAAATAGCAAAACATTTATCCTTCCAAATAGCGGTCATGCTTGTTTGTTAGAGGAAAATGTGAATTTGTATCAAATTCTCAAAGATAATGATTTTCTAGAAGTTAATATAAATATGCTATACCAAAAACTGTCACATCAACAGTAAAGCATAATGAATGATCAGCATCTTTAACATTTTCAGAACTGGTCTATGGGTAAGGTCACGCCGCGCTATCAGATATAATGCCCGTAGCCTTCAATGTGATAAGAATTTGATTGCTGGCTGATAAATATAAATTATAAATTATAATTTATAATTTATGACTTATAGCCAGTAGACAGATTGGTTTGTCATTCTCGAACCTAGTGCGAAATAACAACTTTCAACCCAAACATAGTTTCAAGTTGTTATGGTTGGGTTTTCACCCTTCCTGAACTTTTCTGTAAAATGCGTTTACCTGTCGGAGATGAATACTCAGTATCTCTAGACTTTTGTATAGACTGTTTGACGAGGGTAGCTAGTTCTTCTAACTGGTTAATCGCTTCTGCACCTTCTAATTTCATTAATTCACGATCATCACGCATTTCTGTCCAAGTAATCCCATAATCTGAGACTAAAAAGCGAATTAAATGATTGTCTCCTAAGCTGACCATAAAGGATGCGCTGTTCATCTGATCGCCACAAGTATAGCAGGAAGCAGGATAACCGTGCCGTTCTAGTACAACCGCCAAGGCTTTCAAGTTCATTACCAAATCTTGTACAAATTGTCTATGTTCGTTTGCTAGTCTCAAAAACACTTTTGCCCTCCAGACACCACAGTCATTTGAGTTTATTTTATATTTTCTTTAGATTCTCTCACTAATTGGCATTGTAAACTACTTATTACAATTTTCGGTTGCTTATGAATTCGTTCATGAGTTATCTCCTCCAGGTTAGTGGATAACGATGATTTAAGAAGTATCAAACTATTCAATTTAAATTTTCCTGGTACTTATATTACCCACTATTCTGGACACAGTTACTAAAATTCACATTTTTACCTCCTCTATCCGTCTGAATTGTACTTGATCAAATTAAGACGCTTTCAGTTTAACTTAAATCCACTGATAGTCAAGTTCGTTAAAGCTATATATTTCCAGTATTAGAGACCATGTATAGCCGAATTGAGCTAATTCACCATATCTAACGCCTGTTTTCGTTATTTTGATTTTGATGTCCACTGCCAATAAATACCATACAGTATAGCACGGATTAAATTAATGGAACTGTTGAATATACATACTCAATATCTTATTTAAAGAATACTATTTAGGGACGAACGGCCGTTCGCCCGTACACAGAAATTACTAAATAAGCTGTTGAGCATTTAAAGTCTATTCTTGTCAGACTTGCATTTGTGAGACAATTTTATTGTTGAATTGAAAATAATTGTTAAATCTATGAGCAATCAAGCTTCTATCCCAGTTATTGTCAATGGTGCGGCTGGTAAAATGGGACGTGAGGTCATTAAAGCAGTAGCCCAAGCATCTGATTTGACTCTACTGGGTGCAATTGATACTACTCCGCAACATCAAGGTAAAGACGCTGGAGAACTAGCGGGTTTAAGTGAACCCTTAGAAGTACCAATTAGCAATCAGTTAGAACCTATGTTGGCCTATGTGGCTGGGGAAAGACAGATGCAGCCAGGTGTACTAGTTGATTTTACCCATCCTGATGTGGTATATAACAGTATTCGCAGTGCGATCGCCTATGGAATTCGTCCAGTTGTAGGAACTACAGGTTTAAGTCCCGCACAAATTCAAGAATTAAGTGATTTTGCTGAAAAAGCCAGTACCGGTTGTTTGATTATTCCCAACTTTTCTATTGGTATGGTATTACTACAAGAAGCGGCTGTTAGAGCTTCTCAGTATTTTGATCATGTAGAAATTATCGAACTCCATCATAACCAAAAAGCCGATGCTCCCAGCGGTACAGCCATTCAAACTGCTCAACTATTGGGAGAACTGGGCAAAACTTTTAACACTGCTATGGTGGAAGAAACGGAGAAAATAGCAGGAGCTAGAGGCAGTTTAGCAGATGAAGGGATTAGAATTCATAGTGTGCGCTTACCAGGACTAATTGCCCATCAAGAGGTGATTTTTGGTGCCGCTGGGCAGATTTATACCTTACGTCATGATACCAGCGATCGCGCCTGTTATATGCCAGGAGTATTATTAGCCATACGCAAAGTTAACCAGCTAAAGTCGTTAGTATATGGACTAGAAAAAATACTGTAAAACACTCAGCAATCATCTGTGAGAAATTTTCGATTGGCGATTTTTCCAATCCAAAATCTAAAATTCAAAATCCAAAATCTAAAATATGCTTGTTCCCCTAACTCGGCAAAAATTTGAACAAATTATTCCCCTAATTGCCTCTGGACCACAATATAAATACTATTGGGGGAAGTTTAGTAATTTTTTGCAGCGGCTATTAATTTCCGTAGTTACCATGGCTGTGCTACTGCTGATACAATTTTTGTTTAGATTGGAATTTGGGTTCATATTCTTTTTTGGGGTATTTGGTGCTTTCTTTTGGCTATGGTATCCCATATTACAGGCAAGTATCCGCAATGGAAAATGCCGCCGTTACAAATACAGTGGATTTTTCCGGGGACGAGTGCTAGATTGGTGGATTACAGATCGGTTAATGGGCAAACAGGAAACCGTCAACAGTAAAGGTGAGTTAGTAATTATTGAAAACCGCGAAAAGCGGATTAACCTAGAAATAGGTGACGACACAGGATTTAGTGTTGAATTTGAAGCCCCACTACGTCCTGCCCACAAAGCCATTACTCGTGGTCAAATAGCCGAAATGGTGGTCATGTCAAATCGTGCTGATTTAAGCACAATTGAAGAATTTAGTGATATATATATTCCTAGTCGTGACCTATGGGTAAGTGATTATCCATATCTCCGACGAGACTTCTTTAATGAAGTTAGTATGCGTTTACGTGCGAACCAAGAAAGAAGACCTCGCCGTCGTTCAGGAAGAAAAGGGGGGTAGAGAATACCCTATTCCCCAGTCCCCTAAACTTCTCAGGATTCAGCCCCCGAAGGAGGCCGACTAAAAACAGGGGATAAATAAGCCACTAAAGCACCAATAGCAAAGGCGGAAATATTGCGAACTAGAGGCAACCAGTCACTTGTACGGGTAATAACTGGAGCAATACCGAAGGCAATAAATAACATTCCCCATAAGGGTGAAAAAATTAACGCCCATTGCCAAGCAACTATTTGTTTATCGTTGCGGGGTTGAGCGGCAAAACCGCAAATAATTCCACCGACAGCGGAGGTGACAAGGGTGAGTATCCATTGTTCTCTAGGGAGTCCAGGAACTACATTACAACCGCCTTTAAGTAAGCAACCTTTGACTGAATCTAAGGACTGGAGAATGGCTTGATCTTCTCCTTGTTCACGGACAAAGTATAAGTTACCAAAGCGGGTTTGTAGTTCAATCCAGAAGGTGCGGGGTAAGAATTGATAAACTGCATCACCTACGCTAAAACTAAGAATGTTACCACCACGGGCATCCGCGACTAGGAGAATACTTTTATCATCTAATCCCCAATATTTAATTACTGCTCTACCTGGGGTGCGGTCATACTGCGTTAAAACGCGCAATTTCCAACCAGTATCAGCTTCAAACTGGTCTAATTCTTTAACTAATTTTTCTTCTTGGGGGTCAGGGAGAGTTTTTGCTAAATCTACTACTGGTGTAACAAAGCCCGGTAATAAATCGGGATTTTCATAAGCTAGGGCTGATGGAGAATTAATTGCCCAGATTGACCCAGCAAAGCAAAATAAGGCAATTGATACTAAAATTCGTCGCCAAGAACACAGGTGCATGAACGTTTTTATACTATTATTAACAGGATAATGTAACAAGTGCTTTGCAAAGAGTCACGTAAAAGAGATACTTCTTTACACTTCTTTACTTTACTCTAATATTCGTTAGATAGATCAACAAAACCTGATTTAGAAATTAGGGACTGGAGATAACTGTGATGTTATTGGTAATTTATTGTTGATTAGTTAGGGTTCTGGCACTTCTTTTAGCAGGTTTTTTCCGATTGAAACTTGTCCACGCAGCTTTAATACCAATTAAAACACTACGAGTGCTGATTTGAAGATTTTCTGCTTGTTTTTTGGCAGTATTTAGGCTTTGATCAAATTGTTTGACAACTTGACCGGCACTTTTGACACCTTCACTAACATCATCAGTTAAATCTGTTATTTCTAAGCTGGTGTTGCGGATAGCATTAAGAGTAGGTGGTAACTCCCGCGAAAGAGTATCAAAAAATTTTTCAGCACTGCGAGCGGCACGGGCTAATTCCTGTAAAGCAGGTATAGATGCCACTAAAACGGCTGTGAGACTAGCAGCAACCAAGAGGATAGATAGTCCCAACCAAAATAAAGGATCAATCACTGTTATCTCATTTATGAACGTTCTAGTTTTTGAGTCAAATTATCGGTTTTGTCTGGGATGCTGCTAACATCAACAGTATTTTTCTGACTTAAGCCTTGGCTTTCGCGCTGAGTAGCATCTATGCCAACTGCGATCGCTTCCCGCAGTCTATCTACAGTTTCATCCCAGTTTTGCAGGGTGCTAGTAGAAATACGATCTGCCTGAATTTGTACGCTGGTAGAGATATCTTCAGCTAATTCAGGGATAGCATGAGCGGATTTTTTGAGAAGTTTACGCGTTTCGCGGCCTGTGCGGGGAGCAACTAGCAAACCGGCTAAAGTGCCGATAGCTGCCCCTATCATCAAACCGCCAATAAAGATTCCAGAACGCTTGTTAGTCATTTTTTTAATTTTCCACTCTATAAAACTTATCTTATATCTTGCACGCTGGCGATGAAAATTTGGGGTGACAAAGCACCCGGATTTTGTCTAAGTTGTATAGAGAATTAAGTTCTATTGGGAATAATGATATAGTTGTTACCATCGGTTCTGATGGGGAGCAGCCAATGGCTAACACCTCGCTGCACTATTGGACGTAAGGGGGAAAGTCTGGTGCAAGTCCGGCACTGTCCCGCAACTGTGAGCCAAAATATGGTAATTCAGAATGCCCACCGATAGAATTACGTTTATATAAATCTGCGAGGTACAGATTATGTCCAGAAAAAAACAGGCATTAGTTAGTCTCACCCTAATGGCTGTTATTAGTTTTTACTTGGTAGTTGGTTTCCCCAAACCTGCCTACGCAATGCACATTATGGAAGGTTTTTTACCAGTGCAATGGGCAATTTTTTGGTGGGTTGTAACATTACCATTTTTCATTTTAGGATTGCGTAGTCTAACTCGCATTACCCAAGCTAACCCAGAATTGAAACTCTTATTAGGTTTAGCTGGTGCTTTTACCTTTGTCCTGTCAGCGTTGAAAATTCCTTCTGTCACCGGTAGCTGTTCTCACCCCACAGGAACGGGATTAGGTGCGGTGCTGTTTGGACCTCTGACTATGACAGTCTTGGGTAGCTTGGTATTGTTATTTCAAGCTTTGTTACTGGCCCATGGTGGTTTGACCACACTTGGTGCAAATGCTTTTTCCATGGCGATCGCTGGACCCTATGCAGCGTACTGGATATATAATACCACAATGCGGCTGAGTAGTAAACAAAAAATCGCCATCTTTTTAGCAGCAACCTTGGCAGATTTACTCACCTATATTATCACTTCTATCCAACTTGCCTTGGCTTTTCCTGCACCAGTCGGTGGATTTATCGCTTCATTTGCCAAATTCGCGGGAATTTTTGCCCTTACTCAAGTACCCTTAGCAATTAGTGAAGGATTACTAACTGTCTTAGTTTGGAACTGGTTACAATCTTATAATCCTCAAGAATTGGAACTTTTGCAATTAATCAAGGGAAGAAATCACGGTAATGAATCAATCTAATAAAAGTTTAAATAACTGGTTTTTAATATTAGCAGTTTTAGCCTTAGGAGTTGCACCATTAATATTTGTGCCTCATGGAAAGTTCGGCGGTTCTGATGACAAAGCTAAAGCCGCTATTACAGAAATACAACCTGAATATAAACCTTGGTTTCAATCACCATTTACACCAGCTAGTGGGGAAATAGCCAGTTTATTATTTGCTTCTCAAGCAGCTTTAGGTGCGGGAGTAGTTGGTTACGCAATTGGTGTATATAAAGGACGTTCAAAACGAGAAAGAAGTTAAGAATGACTTTAAAATTAGATACCCTAGCTTACACTAATCAACTGCGAAGATTACCACCAGAACATAAACTCATTTTTGCATTTACCACTCTGATTATTTCTCTTTGTAGTCATCCTCTAGTGCAAATTTTGATAGTAATTTGGATGAGTATTTGGACAGTAATTTATGCAAAAATTCCGGCTGGAGTTTATTGGCGCTTGTTAATATTCACTATAGTTTTTTGTTTGACAAGTTTACCAGCATTAATGGTAAATGGAGTTGAAATTTCTCATCTAGAAATTGTGAAATTAGATTCATTTTATGGGTTAAATTTTGGAGACTTCTATATTTATATCAGTCGGAGTGGCTGCATTCAAGCATGGGGGATTTTAACTAGAGCATTAGCTTCTGTTTCTTGTTTATATTTTCTCATGTTAACTGTCCCGTTTACAGAAATTTTGCAAACTCTACGTTGGTTAAGATTTCCAGTGCTTTTAACTGATTTATTATTACTAATGTATCGGTTTATTTTCATTTTATTAAAAACAGCCAATGAATTGTGGACAGCAGAAAATTCTCGTAATGGCTATCGTAATTGGCATACTAGCATGAAAAGTTTAGCATTATTAATCGGACAATTATTGCAGCGAACTCTACAACAATATAGTCAATTTTCTCTGGGATTGCAAGCACGAGGTTTCGCTGGTGAATTGCGATTTTGGCATCCCCGACGTTATCGTTTATCTCCACGATATACCATTGAAGCAATTTGTGGCTGTGTAATATTAATAGGATTAGAAATTTGCCGAAATGCAGGAATATTTACTCGAATTTGATCAGGTCTATTACACCTATCCAGGTTCACAAAAATCAGCTTTAAATGGTTTAACCATGAGGATTCCTTCTGGTAAAAAATGTGCCTTAATTGGTCAAAATGGTTGTGGTAAAACCACACTTTTCTTACTGGCTAATGGACTATATAAACCAAGTTCTGGAATTGTCAAATGGTGTGGTGAAGCATTAATTTATAATCGCCATTATCTCAGTAAAATCCGGCAAAAAGTCGGTTTAGTATTTCAAGACCCTGAACAACAATTAGTAGCTTCTACAGTTGAAGAAGATATTTCTTATGGTTTATGTAATTTAGGTTTACCCACAGGAGAAATTAAACAGCGAGTAGAACATATATTACGTGAATTTGAATTAACTAATTTAGCAGAAACACCAGTACATCATCTCAGTTTAGGACAGAAAAAACGAGTTTCCATTGCTGATATTATGGTACTAAAACCGCAGCTTTTAATATTAGATGAACCAACGGCATATTTAGATATTAAACATACTCGTAATTTGATGATAACCCTCAAAAAAATTCATCAACATGGTCATACTTTATTAATGGCCACCCACGATTTAGATTTAGTATATCGCTGGGCAGATTGGGTTTTTGTTATGGATAAAGGACAATTGATGCTAGAAGGAAAACCAGAAGATGTATTTAGCCAACGGACACTTTTAGAAGAATTAGAATTGGGTGTACCATTAATATATGAAATGTTGTTTAATGGGCTATCACCTGAAGAGAGAATAATTATAGAACGAGTCCGACAACGGATATTAAAAGATATTTGAAAATGTAGTTAACCGTAATATATTTTTGTGAATACATTGTAGGTTGGGTTAAGCGACAGCGCAACCCAACAAAGTTCCGAAAATGTTGAGTTTCCTTGGGTCAACCTAACCTACTTAGAAGTGGAATGTCAAAAGACAGTCTGTCAAACATTTTTTAATTCTGTTAATAAAATAAAAAGGAGATTATTTATAGTAAATTAGTTAATTAAAATCTCTGTGGAAATTGGATATGCAGCTTCAAGAAGTCCCTAATATTGCAGTCATTGTTGGTGAAAATGCCGTTACCCTTTCTCAATTACCTTCTGTGTGGCAAGATATTGCTAAAGGTAGGGCAAATGTTAAACTCAGTGATGCAAAAATCTATGTGGAAATGGCGCAGTTATTTCAATATAAACTGCAATATGGTGATGTTGACTTGTTTAATGAACGTCCCCAATTATTTCATTTAAAACGCTCATTTTCAGAGCTATTTGGGCAAATGGCACGAGAAACCCTAGAATTTTATGGTCATGATTTTATAGTTCATAATTATCCTAACTTTGAAGAAGTTTTGCGTAATTTGGAATCAAAAGGTTGTAAATACAGTGACGAAATCAAAGTAGCGCGTATTGGACTAGAACTTTTCCAGGAATTTGGTTATGATCTACCAGCAAGTTTTTATCATGTCCATTTAGCGCCAATTTATCGAGATCATGTATTTGAAGAAAGAGCTTTAAGATTTGATCAACGAGATATAGAACATAAACGTAGTTGGGATGCTATACTACACGCAGGTAAGGTATTTGCCATGCAAATGAAGGTACAAAGTATCGCCTCCAAATACGGTTTTACCTATCAACATGGCTGCGGTTGCAACTCTCATCTATCTTCCATTGATCAATCTTCTGGTACATTTGAGTATGAATTAAGTTTGGAAAAACGTCAACGCTGGATTCGGAGTTTTATCTGGACAGCTTGGTATGAATATGCAATATTTCCCATTGTGCCGAATACTATTTATCTGGTTTAATAAGACGACAAAATAATTTCATGGGTAATGGGAGATTTACACCTCCCATTAATGATTCATTTGAACTGAAATTTTTACCAGATATAATTTTTACCAGATATAAATGTGAAGAGAGAGAATAAATTCGGGATTTACTGAATAGATATCTTATAAAAAAAATTATAGGGACGATTCATAAATTGTCTCTACAAGGGTTTGGTGGTTACGCGCATTTAATTTTCACCAGATTTCTTGATAACTTATCTGCGGTTATCTGCGGTTATCTGCGGTTATCTACGGTTATCTGCGGTTATCTGCGGTTAATTATCCTCTAGATCCTAACTCTATATTTTGCCCATTTGTGAAAAAATATCAAGCTTGTCATTTAAATCAACATTCTCCAGCCAATTAGTGAGACAATAAAGGCGTGAGGGCAAGAACGGACATAACTCCATTATAAAGGGGGAAATTTTATGAAACTCCAACTATTAGCCGCTATGGCCTTGATAACTCCCCTGTTTCTAGCTAATTCAGTTCAAGCTGGAAGCAAACAAGATTTGCAGAAACTTTTGTCAACCAGAGAATGTATTCAGTGTAATCTATCAGGGTCCAACCTCAGCGGTGCTCATTTGATTGGTGCTGACTTACGGGGCGCAAACCTTCAAGGTGCTAACCTGACAAATGCTAACTTAGAAGGTGCTGACTTGACGGGAGCAAATTTAGCAGGTGCTAATTTAACATCAGCTTTTGTTACCAATGTTAACCTAAAACAAGCCAATCTCAACAACGCCAACCTGACTCGGGCAACCATTCACGATTCTAACGTCTATCAAGCATCAATGGATAATATTAATATTACCGATGCTGGTATATATAACACAGGAATCGGTATTGGTGGAGAATATGGAACTACTCTTCCCGATTGGGACTAAGCTGTTACGCATCTAAATTTGATAATCCTAATCTAGCTAGATGTTGTGGTGCGGGCATACTTCGACCAATCTCAGTACAAGTCTTGCCCGCTAGAATCATACAAATTAAATGCAGTACAACTTAGGCAGTTAAATTTACACATTTTAAGTTTGTTTCACAAAAGGAAATATATTTTGTTTGTACTACCGGATTTATCCCTGATTCTCTTCCCTTACTGTCTCTGAGATAGGAATAAGTCCCAACTACAGTCTAGGAATTATGATACTTGTGTGAGTTACAACTCAATTAAAAAAGAGGTTATAGATAATTAAATTATCCATAACCTCAGTATAATTTTTTGTTGTCAAACTAACTACTTAAGCAATTAAACCCGAATTATGTTAATTAATTGCTTGCTTTAACACATCTACCTTATCCGTACGTTCCCAAGGTAAATCCAAATCCGTTCTTCCCAAATGACCATAAGCCGCAACGTCCTGATAAAAACGTCCGCCTCTTTCACTTGGTAAGTTACGTAAATTGAACACATGGATAATTCCCGCTGGTCGGAGTTCAAAATTCTCTTTAACTAAGTTTAATAGAATTTCATCATCTACTTTACCCGTACCAAAGGTATCAACAAAAATGCTAACAGGCCGAGCCACACCAATGGCATAACTTAGCTGTACTTCACACTTTTGTGCTAAACCAGCCGCGACAATATTTTTAGCAGCATAGCGAGCAGCATAAGCAGCAGAACGGTCTACTTTCGTGGGGTCTTTACCGGAAAAAGCACCGCCACCATGTCGAGAATAACCACCGTAGGTATCAACGATTATTTTCCGTCCTGTTAAACCAGAATCTCCCTGAGGTCCACCAATAACAAACTTACCAGTGGGGTTAACCAAAAACCTGGTTTCTTGACTTGGCTTAATAGTAATATCACCAAATATAGGTTCTACTACTTCCGTCCACAGGTCAGCTTTAATCTTTGCCTGTACCTCAGCATCATCGCTAATATCGCCAATAGTAGCTGTATGTTGAGTAGAAACCAAGATAGTATCAATACCTACAGGTTTACCATCTTCATAGACTACCGTGACCTGGGTTTTACCGTCGGGACGCAGGTAAGGGAGAATACCAGCTTTGCGAACTCCTGCCAATCTCCGGGCAATGCGGTGCGCTAAACTGATAGGTAAAGGCATAAGTTCTGGAGTTTCGTTGCAAGCAAAACCGAACATGATACCTTGATCACCAGCGCCGATTTTATCAAATAGTTCTTCACTATCCTCAGTCCGGCTTTCTTTGGCTACATTGACACCTTGAGCAATATCAGGTGATTGTTCGTCCAATGCTATTAAAACACTGGCACTATTTGCAGAAAAGCCGTTATCTGCGTCAGTATAGCCAATTTCCGCGATTTTTTTTCTGGCAAGATGGACATAATTAACATGAGCTTTGGTGGTAATTTCTCCAGTAATTAGCACCAAACCAGTATTAACTACAACTTCTGCCGCCACACGGCTATGAGGGTCTTCTGCGAGTAGCGCATCAATAATCGTATCAGAAATTTGATCACAGATTTTATCTGGATGACCCTCTGTAACTGACTCGGAAGTAAATAAATAACGACGAGACAAAGGAAATTCCTCCTGTGAAAATTTTTTGACTTAATTTCTGAAATCATAACAACATTTGCAGTTTTCGTAGTTAAGTATCTTCTATTTCAGTATCAAATAATTTATATGTAAATAAAAGTTATCAAAGTTACGGATAAATAGTTATAAATAAGTTATAAATAATTAGTTATAATTAGTATTATCTGGTATTTATGCTAAAATTAGCATTCAATTATACTATTAAATCTATCTTACAGTATATTTCCAACCAGTAACACCAATTCTCACAAACTCCATTAATATTAAATTAAAAGCCCAAAATCAAAGCTACCTAGCTTCCATCCCCAAATAAAATATATTTACTTTGACGACCATATTGCCACTAAATAAATACGCTTTAGCATTGCACACCACCACACCAGAACTAGGTTTGGCAATTAGCAACTTTGCAGATCATACCCAATCTCAAGTTTGGAATTTAGGGCGTGACTTATCTAGTCATATCCATCAATACCTGATGGATATGATTAAACCACGAACCTGGGCAGACCTGGAATTTATCGCCGTCAGCCAAGGACCTGGTGGTTTTACGGGAACTCGCATTGGTATTGTCACCGCTCGTACACTAGCACAACAGCTAAAAATTCCAGTATTTACCATTTCCACTCTAGCTGCAGTAGCTTGGCAAGAACATAGCTCACACAACCATTGTAGTTTTGCGGCTAAAATTAAAAATACTACTCCCCTAACGCGAAATTACCAATATCCAATAATTGCAGTAGAAATGCCAGGACAAAGGGGACAGATTTTTGGTGCTATTTATCAACCAACCCCTGATAATTCCAGCCTTACTGCTTTGTTGCCAGATACAGTATTCACCCCAGCCGCATGGCAAGAAACCCTTGCTAATTGGCATACCAGTTATCAGTTAATTTCGGCTACATCTCAGTTAGCCGCCACTGTTAACAGTATTTTGGAATTAGCTTATTTAAAGTGGCGGCAAGGCAAACACCCACATTGGTCCGAGGCTCTACCCTATTATGGACAGCATCCCATAGATTGATTATTTTGAAATTTGTCTAACCCTTACCATATAAAGCTTATAGCCAAAATCAGAAATTAAATTCACCCGATTTAAAAAAAGTTTTGAAAAACCCTTGACAATAACCGGCAGGATTGATATATTGAATAAGTGCCGGGGAGAGAAACAACTCACGGCAACTGA
>NZ_JACJPZ010000034.1:0-51233 GCF_014696335.1 Dolichospermum sp. FACHB-1250 | reverse complement strand
GAAATAGTTGATAAAGTTATTTCTGTTGCTCTCGATTTGATGAATCCTCAACATTTAAAAAATTGGTTCACTAATTGTTGTTACTGTACCTCATAACACCGGGAAGTGCTGTATTTTTTGCGAGTCTATATCAATATCACTAGAAAAAACACATTGAGAGGAAATATTATACTGATTACAAATCATTTCAACGGCTATTCTAAATCCCCCTGTACCACAAAACAAATCTATGAATTTAATCATTTTTATCCTCATTGTTAAATATTGATATACACATGATTTTAAGCTGATATTATAATACTTATTGTTTCAGTATACAGCAAATCCTGTAGGGTGCGTTAATGAAATGTAACGCACCTTATTACTGGTTTGAATGCAGTTGCAAATTTTCAGTGCGATTATGAGAGAGCAAGCAATGGCAGGCATCTTTCGAGACAATCATCAAATCATTATCTTTTGCATCATTCCAAACTATCGGGTCTATTATTGCTTTCATCCCTACATCCCGAACATGAAGCGAGTTTCGATTGTAATATAGTCTCTGTAATTCATAAGTAGCAAGTGTATTTCTATTTTAGCGATTTTCTGAAAAAACTTGTAGTACAATATAAACTAAATTATAGCACTATGTCCACGTGACACAAAAAATGATAAGGTTATTACCTTTAAAATACCTTATCGTTTATCAGTATGTCAGTCTCTACCACTATCTCTCAACTGCTTGAAGTTCTTGTAGCTGAACCTGTGAATGTATCTGTATCTACCTTAGCCCAGTTGGCTGGTATACAAACAGATACCCGCATTTTGCAACCGGGTGAGGTCTTTTTGGCTTTGCGAGGGGAAAAGTTTGACGGACATGATTTTGTGCCAACAGCGATCGCTAAAGGGGCTATATTGGCTATAGTTGATTATGGCTATGAAAATCAAAATCCGGGTTTTCCGATTTTGCGGGTTAAAGATACTTTAAAAGCATATCAGCAAATTGCTAAATGGTGGCGGGAAACCTTTTCTATTCCTGTAATTGGCATCACTGGTTCAGTAGGTAAAACCACCACTAAAGAACTAATTTCCGCAGTTTTAGCTACAAAAGGAAAAGTTCATAAAACCTACGGGAATTTTAATAATGAAATAGGTGTTCCCAAAACTCTTTTAGAATTGACGAAAGGAGATGATTTTGCTGTTATAGAAATGGCTATGCGGGGAAGGGGACAAATTGCCGAACTCACAGAAATTACTAAACCAACAATTGGGGTAATTACTAATGTGGGAACAGCCCATATTGAATTACTTGGTTCAGAAGCAGCAATTGCTGAAGCTAAATGTGAATTATTAGCCACAATGCCAGATCATAGTATCGCCATTCTTAACTATGATAATCCCCGATTAATGGCGACAGCAGCGAAATTTTGGCAGGGTAAAGTTATCAGTTACGGTTTTTCTGGTGGTGATATTCAAGGAGAATTAATTAATAATGAAATCGTAGAAGTTGCTGGAAAGCGTTTACTTTTACCCTTACCTGGTCGTCATAATGCTAGTAATTTTTTAGCAGCTTTAGCCGTAGCTCAGGTATTAGAAATTGATTGGCAATTATTACAATCTGGTATCATGGTAAATATGCCTATAGGTAGAAGTCAACGCTTCACTTTACCTCATGATATCGTGATTTTAGATGAAACCTATAATGCCGCCCCAGAAGCCATGTTAGCTGCTTTACAGTTGTTAGCAGACACACCAGGAAAGCGGAAAATTGCGGTTTTAGGGGCAATGAAGGAACTAGGAGAAAGATCCGCAGAACTGCATCAAAAAGTCGGGGAAATGGTCAAAAATTTGCATCTTGATGGGTTGTTGGTGTTAGTTGATGGTCAAGATGCGGAAATTATTGCTAATAGTGCCGATAATATATCTTGTGAATGTTTTACTACCCATACTGATTTGGTAACAAGATTGAAAACATTTATGCAAACGGGAGATTGCTTATTATTCAAAGCCGCCCATTCTGTGGGATTAGATCGAGTTGTTAATCAATTACGGGCAGAATTTACCAATTAAAGACAATTGAATATTGGGTTTAGATATGTTGTCTATCTCATGTAATTTAGACAAAATAAACTTAATTAAGTCGGTATTTTCCGTAAATCTAATCCACAATAAAAATGACATTTTTTGTAGAGATGTTGCATGAAACATCTCTAAAATACGTTCCTGGTAAGTTTCAAAAACTGTAAATTAATAAACATCTTTTAACTGCTAATTACCATGAATAACTAGACAAAAATAGTTCAATTAAGTCTTATCCATTGAGGTCAAAGCCTTGAATTTATCAATGATTTTGGGAAGAATCAGAAGTAAGGTTAGTCTATAGCAAGTCTAATCTCATTTATCTTTTGTCAAGACAATTCATCAAATCAAGGAGTAATTATCATGGCTAATATCCAAATATCTGCACTACTTCCTATCGGTTATGATTTATTTAATGATGCTACTAGTTTTCTTAATGAACTAGCTACCGAGGAAGTACAAAACGTTGTTGGTGGACATAGGTATTATGGTTATGGCGGTTATGGCGTTTATGGCGGTTATGGCGGTTATGGCCGTTATTATGGCGGTTATAATCCCTGTTGCGGCTGGGGTTACTGCTAAAACCTAAAAAATAAGCTGTTGATTAACAGCTATTAACCATAGTCAGAATAGTGATTTATATTTTTAACTACTATTCTGACTGTTTATAAAAAAAGCCAAATATCCAGTTTTTGGTATTCCTGAAATTTTGACTTTTGTTGTAGTTACTTACCAAGAGAAAATAATTGTAGAGAATTTCTCCGCCAGATAATTAGCAAAAGATTGGTCAATAAACAAGTAACTGCTAGGGACAATAAAATATAAGTTGGTGCCATGACTACACCAATCATAAACCAAGTATAAACGTGCAGCACCATGACACTGGCAAATAAACAGGCTAATCCTGTAGATATCCATACTTGACCCAGGGGACGATTTAGGAAGGTGAGGATAATCGTTAATAAGGTTGTTAGGATATTGGCCGGGACAAGAAAGGCACAAATGCCTATACAGTTGTTGCGGGAAAACTCAGCTAAGGTGTTGAAATCTAACATTGATTTTTGGGGATAATTGTCGGTACTTATGATTAAGTTTTATTGTAAATAATAGATTAATAAGATTATAGTATATCAAAAGTGAGTAATCATAGTATTTATGTTACTTTTTTTAAAGAATTAGCCTTGACAACTAAATTTATTCATAATAGAGACGCTGTATAAAACGTCTCTATAAGATTTCCCAAGTGAAAAGGTGGGATTAACCCATCAAAATCACAGTATCAATAACATGAATCACGCCATTATCTGCAACAATATCGGCGGCTAAAACTGTAGCATTTTTCACCTCAAAACCATGATCACAATTAATTTTAATAGGAGAACCTTCCACAGAAGTTACTGTACCCAGTTTTGCCAAATCATCCTTTGTTAACTTACCAGGAACGACATGATAGGTTAAAATCCGTGCTAACTGGGGAAGGTTTTGTAATAAAGTTGTAATTGTGCCGGGGGGCAATTTGGCAAAAGCATCATCAGTGGGTGCAAACACGGTAAATGGACCGGGACTTTTTAATGTTTCTACTAACCCAGCAGCGGACACAGCCGCTACCAAAGTTTTAAACGCATCATTACTAACTGCAATATCAACAATATCAGCCATTAATTTTACCTCACCTTATATCTAGCAAAGGTTCTAGAAAATAGTAAATCATGTTTAAGTTTAATTAGCTACAATTCTGGTAAAATCTGACCTGATGATTTTTCTATACATAATATGGTTAAACGCACTTATGCAATATTGGGAACTGGTGCATTAGGCGGATTTTATGGTGCAAAACTGCAAAAATCCGGTTTAGAAGTTCACTATTTACTCAAAAGTGATTATCAACAGGTAAGGGAAAACGGTTTAATCATTGAGTCTAAAGACGGTGACTTTACCCTCCCCCAAGTTAATGCTTATAACAATGTAGAAAAGATGCCACAGTGTGATGTGGTAATAGTATCATTAAAAACTACTCAAAATCAACTTTTACGCGATTTATTACCACCAATAGTTAAAGATAATGGGACGGTATTAGTATTACAAAATGGACTGGATATAGAGGCAGAAGTTGCGGAAATTGTCAGCAATGTTAGCATTATTGGCGGCTTATGTTTCCTCTGTTCTAATAAAGTTGCACCAGGGCATATTCATCATTTAGATTATGGACAAATTACTTTGGGGGAATATACATCTAATTATCAATTAACTGGCATTACTCAAAAAATGCGGGAAGTTACAGCAGATTTTGAAAATGCGGGCATATCTATAGAACTGTTAGAAGATTTACTATTAGGACGGTGGAAAAAATTAGTCTGGAATATTCCCTACAATGGTTTATCTGTAATTCTTGATGCGAGAACTGATGAACTCATGGCCGATATTCATACTCGACAATTAGTAGAAAATTTGATGTGGGAAGTAGCAGCGGGGGCAAAAAGTACAGGGAGAATTATTCCCGAAAGTTTTATTCAAACTATGTTAGATTACACCGTAAAAATGAAACCCTACCGCACCAGTATGAAGATTGATTTTGATGAATGTCGTCCTTTAGAGATAGAAGCAATTTTTGGCAACCCATTTAGGAAAGCCGAAGCAGCGGGTGTATATTTACAACAAATTCGCTGTTTATATCAACAATTGAAGTTTTTGGATATGAGAATGAGAAAATAAATTTTAAGTTTAACTAATTGAGGACTTAGGTACAAGTCACTGAATAATGAACCACGAAGGAAAGAGTTTCTCCAGATATTTTGCATAACTCCTATAATTACTAAGCTAAATTGATCCTCTTTTGTAGTATAGTCGGCTGTAACAGTACCTTGGCATGAGTTTTTCAGGAGTTAAAGAATGTCCATACCAGCAGACCCAGTTAAATTGATGAAGCAAGAAGTTGGCAAGGCCGCGGCCAATTTGGTAAAATCAGGTTCGATAGTCGGTTTGGGTACAGGTTCAACCACAGCCTACACAATTCAGTATTTAGGAGAACGGCTCAAATCTGGAGAACTTGAGGATATTGTCGGTATTCCCACCTCATTTCAGTCAGAAGTTTTAGCAAAAGAGTATGGCGTTCCCCTCACTACTTTAGACGCTGTGGACCATATTGATATTGCTATAGATGGTGCGGATGAAGTAGATCCCCATAAAAACTTAATTAAAGGTGGTGGTGCCGCGCATACCCGCGAAAAGGTTGTAGATTACTTGGCAACACAGTTTATTGTGGTCGTTGATAGTGGTAAACTAGTAGATAAACTGGGTTCTGTGTTTGCTGTCCCTGTAGAAGTCATTCCTATGGCGCTTACTCCTGTCACTAATGCTATTAAAGCGCTCGGTGGTAAGCCAACACTGCGTATGGGTGTAAAAAAAGCAGGACCTGTGATCACTGACCAAGGTAATATGGTTTTAGATGTGACATTTGATCAGATCGAAGATCCTGTAAATCTAGAAAAAACTCTGAATAATATTCCTGGTGTTCTGGAAAATGGTATTTTTGTCAATTGTGCAGATATCGTTCTTGTCGGTGAGGTTATTGACGGTAAACCTGTTGTTAGACAGCTTTAATTTCCTGATGTAATGGTGTAAGTTAATGGTTAGAAAAAAGGAAGAAAATGGTTTTTTAGTACCCTTTTTTCTAACTGAAACTCAATAAATTATCTATTGAGTCTGGTATCAGTGAACGGGATTTTTTGTCTCACGCAGAGGCGCAAAGGTCGCAGAGGAAGAGAGAAATACCTGAACATATTTGATTATTTATATGTTATTTATATGGTTAATACAGCAGTTTCCGAAGTTAGGAGGTAAGCCCAGAAAGAATAAAAATAGATATCGTCATGAAAGCATATTTAACCTATCTCTGATATTTTATTTCATAAAAACGGGAATTGCTGTGATTGTGGGAGTGTTTCGGAATCAGAAATACCCATGATACAAAAATGGGATTTTGCTGAAAAAGTCGTTTTTTAGCTAACAAACAAACTAGCATCGACTTTTAAAAATTTCCCCAAAATATTAGCTTGTTCTTGCGTCACTCCCACCTCACCATTAATTATCTGAGAAACCAAATTACTTGAACCAAAAATAGAAATTAAATCATCTGTTTCCAAACCCTGCGCTTCCAGCAAATGCAAAATTCTTGAAGCAGGAGTAGAAATATTTAACTGATAATGCTGACTTTCAAAGTCTTCAATTAGCCTCATTAATAACTCCAATAAGGTATCTTCTTCTGAAGTTAGATGAGAACGAGAAAGTAAATCTTCCACAACTGCTAAAAACTGCTCATTTTCTTCCTCCGTTTTTATTACTCGTGGTTGATACTGGGACAGTAATTTGCTGTAAGCGTCTGAATTAAAAGTAAGGGTCATTTTTCCAGTAGTCTTTGTCATATTCTGCATGAGTTAAGACATATTTAATATAGATTACCTGTTTATCATAATTAATACTAGAAATCAAACGGTATTTATTGCCTTTAATATTGAAAACTGTGAAATTACCAACAGCTTCAGCTTTAGGATAAACAGATTGTACTTGTACTAAATTACGCCAATCAGCTTTACTAGCAGTAATATACCAGTCGTCAAGAATTTCACAACTGTTTGCGTGTTCCTGACAAAAATCTCTGAGCTTTTTCCGGCTGATAACGTGCATTAAACAAGAAAAATTAAAGACAATAAATAGATAATTTCTAGTTTATCACCAATTACCAATTACCAATTACCCATTATTCATTCTCCTGGGTACAACTAATACTTTATCAACCCGATTTCCGTCCATATCCATAACTTCAAAGCGCATATTATCCCATTCAAAATGATCTGCTGCTGCGGGAATACGTCCTAAATGGGTGATCACAAAACCTCCTAATGTTTGATAATTTCCCCTTTCTTCAGTTTCTAATTCTTCGAGATCAAATAGTTCTAAAAACTCTTCTATTCCTAACATTCCATCTACTAACCAAGAACCATCTTCCCTTTGTACTGCTTGGGGTTCTTCTTGTCCTGGTCCTGCGGGAACATCACCGACTATTTCACTCATGATATCATTCAGGGTAACTAATCCCTGTATGACTCCATATTCATCTACGACTAAGGCCATGTGAGTCGCGGTTTGTTTAAACAGTTCTAAAACTCTTAATCCCCGCGTACTTTCGGGAACAAATACGGGTTGACGTAATCCCAGGGTTAGATCTAAGGGTTCATTACGTAAACTTCTGGCTAGTAAGTCGGTGACAGGAATTATACCCAGAACTGTATCCAATCCCCCTTGACAAACTGGATACCGAGAGTAGGCGCTTTCGGTCATTTTTTGGCGGTTTTCTTCAGCAGGATCTTCCAAGTCTAACCAGACTATATCAGGTCTGGGTGTCATAAAGGAGGTAACGGGGCGATCGCCTAATCGGAAAACCCTTTCTACCATGTCTTGTTCGGCTTCTTCAAAGGTCCCTGCTTCCGTACCTTGTTCGATTAAGATTTTAATTTCTTCTTCTGTGACTTGGGGTTCTTCTGAGGGTGTAATTCCTAAAATTCGCAATACTAGGTCTGTAGATGCACTTAAAAGATAAACTACAGGTGAGGCGATTCTTGCTAAAGCCCGCATAGGTATAGCTACAAAAGCGGCGATTTTTTCGGGGTTATTTAAAGCGAGACGTTTGGGTACGAGTTCACCGACAATTAGGGAAAAATAGGTAATGAGTAAAACAACTATCCCAAAGGCGATCGCATTACTATAATTGGCTAAAATGGGGACTAGCTTAATATAGTCTTCTAGTCTTTTGGCAATAGTAGCACCTCCGAATACACCATTAAGAATATTAATCAGTGTAATCCCCACCTGGACAATAGACAAAAAATGATTGGGAGATTCTGCTAATTTTAATGCAGCCCTAGCGTTAATATCCCCTTGGTTAACTAACTGCTGTAGTCTAACTTTCCGGGACGAGACTACGGCCATTTCCGACATGGAAAACACACCGTTGGCGAAAATTAGCACCAAAATTGTGAAAAGTTCAAAAGAGAGGGAAGACATTTTTAAAATTGCTGGTATAAAGAGTAAAATTATACGGAGTTCCAAAATTCGGGCTAATGTTAATTAAATCTGACTTATTTTAGTATCCATTATTTTAGGTGATTCTCTTAAATACTTTGACTATAAACAAAGTAGTGGTCAGATTTCTTCTATCTATTAGCAGTTAAGAGTCTAATTATCAAGTAAATATTCAGTAGGGTGTGTTACGCTGAAAGTAACACGCTTTAGTAAGATGTTACTAGAATTATACAAGTTAAATCCAGTCTGGTTGATCTAAGGTTGACTTGATAAATCATTTCTAGGCTAGATTTTTTGCCCCTTCACTGTCAAGAGAGCGATTAAAACTTTTAAAATAGTTGATATCAAGGGCTTCTAGATTTTCATATCGGTAACAACTGCCAATTTAGCGTAAAACTTATGCCATTTTCTTCTATTGTCCGTGCTTTGTCCCGATCTTTGCTGACCGCAGAACTAATCACTAAACTCAACAAACAACAGGAATTGCGGTTAAATGGGATTTCTCGTTTCCCCAAGGGACTGGTAGCTTCAGCATTAGCAAATTATGAAGATCAAAATTTGTGCGTGGTCTGTGCTACTCTGGAGGAAGCTGGGCGGGTTTTCGCCCAAATGGAAGCCATGGGCTGGAAAACTGTCCATTTTTACCCTACTTCGGAAGCTTCTCCCTACGAACCCTTTGACCCTGAAAATGAGTTAAGTTGGGGACAAATGCAGGTTTTAACTGATTTGGTTAATTGTCAGTCGTCAGCGGTGGCTGGTCAATTAGCTAAGAATAATAATAATATAGCCATTATTGCCACTGTAAGCGCATTACAACCACATTTACCACCACCGGAGGCGTTTAAGTCATTCTCTGTGACTTTGGAAAAAGGAATGGGTTTTGATTTGGATGAATTTGCTCTAAAAATCACTGTTTTGGGATATGAACGAGTTCCCCTGGTGGAAACTGAAGGACAATGGAGTAGACGAGGGGATATTGTGGATGTGTTTCCGGTGTCTTCGGAGTTACCTGTGCGCTTGGAATGGTTTGGAGATGAAATTGAACAAATTCGGGAATTTGACCCGTCTACCCAGCGTTCAGCTTTGGAGAAGGTAGAAAAAATTACCCTCACTCCCACAAGTTTCGCACCAATTATTTTAAACGGATTAAAGGATGATACATTATTAAATTCAGACGCTTTACCCCTTTTAGAAGGGGATATGAAGGAGGACAATATAGAGGGGAGTCGGCGGCTTTTGGGGTTGGCTTTTACAAAACCCGCTTCATTACTTGACTATTTACCTAAAAATACTTTTGTGGCCATTGATGAGCCAGAGCAATGTTATGCTCATAGCGATCGCTGGGTGGAAAATGCTCAAAGTCAGTGGTCAGTGGTCAGTGGTCAGTTATCTGTTGAATTACCTAAAATTCATCGCAATTTTGATGAGTGTATAGCAGAAATTAGTAATTTTAAAAAGTTATATTTATCGGAATTATCAGAAGAAAATAGTGGTTTGAATTTGGGGAGTAGACCTTTACCGGTGACTCCTCACCAATTTGCTAAATTAGCGGAGACAATTAGGAAAGAACGCGATCGTAATTTTGGAATTTGGATACTTTCGGCTCAACCTTCCCGTTCGGTTTCTCTCCTACAAGAACACGATTGTCCCGCGCAGTTTATTCCCAATCCTCGTGATTATCAAGCCATTGATAAACTACAAATTAATCATACACCAACTGCTCTAAAATATTCTGGTTTAGCGGAATTAGAAGGTTTTATTTTACCTTCTTATCGGTTAGTTATTGTCACTGATAGAGAATTTTATGGACAACATTCCTTAGCTAATTTCGGCTATGTCCGTAAACGTCGTCAAGCGACATCTAAGCAAGTTGATCCTAATAAATTACGTCCAGGGGATTTTGTTGTTCATCGTAGTCATGGAATTGGCAAATTTGTGAAATTAGAAAGTCTGACAATTAACGAGGAAACCCGTGATTATTTAGTTGTGCAATATGCAGATGGTTTATTAAGGGTTGCTGCTGATCAAGTTGGTTCTTTATCTCGATTTAGAACCAATGCAGATAAACCTCCAGAACTGCATAAAATGACTGGAAAAGCTTGGGATAATACTAAGAATAAAGTCAGAAAAGCGATTAAGAAATTAGCAGTAGATTTGTTAAAATTGTATGCAGCGCGATCGCAACAACAGGGTTTTTCCTATCCCGCAGATATGCCTTGGCAAGAAGAAATGGAGGATTCTTTCCCTTATCATCCTACCACAGATCAACTAAAAGCAGTACAAGACGTAAAACGGGACATGGAAAGTGAGAGACCCATGGATAGGTTAGTATGTGGAGATGTGGGTTTTGGTAAAACTGAAGTAGCAATTAGGGCAATTTTTAAAGCTGTCACCGCAGGAAAGCAGGTGGCACTTTTAGCACCAACGACAATTTTAACTCAACAACATTATCACACAATTAAAGAACGTTTTGCACCTTATCCAATTAATGTAGGTTTACTCAATCGCTTTCGTAGTGCGGAAGAAAAACGGAATATTCAAAAACGTCTGGCAACTGGGGAATTAGATATAGTAGTTGGTACACATCAATTATTAGGAAAAAGTGTGCAATTTAAAGATTTAGGACTTTTAGTAATTGACGAAGAACAAAGATTTGGAGTTAATCAAAAAGAAAAAATCAAAAGTCTGAAAACAGAAGTTGATGTTTTAACTCTTTCCGCTACCCCTATTCCCAGAACCTTGTATATGTCATTATCAGGAATTAGGGAAATGAGTTTAATTACCACTCCACCCCCCACCAGAAGACCAATTCAAACCCACCTCGCACCCCTAAAACCGGAAATTGTCAGAAGTGCAATTCGTCAAGAATTAGATCGAGGTGGCCAGGTATTTTATGTAGTTCCGCGAGTAGACGGAATTGAAGAAACCACTGCAAATTTGCGGGAAATGGTTCCCGGAGGAAGATTTGCGATCGCTCATGGTCAAATGGACGAAAGTGAATTAGAATCAACTATGCTGACTTTCGGAAATAATGACGCGGATATTCTTGTTTGTACGACAATTATCGAATCTGGTTTAGATATTCCGCGAGTTAACACAATTTTAATTGAAGATGCTCACCGTTTTGGTTTATCTCAATTATATCAATTGCGGGGTCGGGTCGGTCGTGCGGGAATTCAAGCTCACGCATGGTTATTTTACCCCAAACAAAGAGAATTATCCGATGCCGCTAGACAAAGATTAAGAGCAATTCAAGAATTTACTCAACTCGGTTCTGGATATCAATTAGCAATGCGAGATATGGAAATTCGCGGTGTGGGTAACTTGCTAGGTGCAGAACAATCTGGTCAAATGGATGCAATTGGCTTTGATTTGTATATGGAGATGTTAGAGGAAGCAATTCGAGAAATTAGAGGTCAAGAAATACCCAAAGTTGAAGATACGCAAATTGATCTTAATCTCACTGCATTTATTCCTTCCAATTACATTACTGATCTTGATCAAAAAATGAGTGCTTATCGCGCTGTAGCCACGGTAAAATCAAAATATGAATTAAAACAAATCGCTGCTGAATGGACTGATAGATATGGTACTATACCCCTACCAGCAAATCAATTATTGCGCGTGATGGAATTAAAACAATTAGCTAAAAACCTGGGATTTAGTCGCATTAAACCAGAGAATAAACAGCATATTGTTTTAGAAACACCAATGGAAGAACCAGCTTGGAATCTATTAGCAGAAAAGTTAACTTCAAATATGAAATCTCGGTTTGTTTATTCTCCTGGAAAAGTGACAGCAAGAGGTTTAGGAGTTTTTAAAGCAGATCAACAATTGCAGACTTTAATTGATACTTTCATGAAAATGCAAGGTGCAATTTCTGAAACTCCTTGAGTTTGATTTTGTAGATTTTGGAGGTTGGGTTAAGTAACAGCGCAACCCAACAACAGTATTAATTAATCTTGGGTTTATTTTAATCATATTAAGGTATCAGTATTGTAAAATGTATTCGATTATCTATCCTAAAAGACTGTGACATTGCTTCAATACGACTTTCTATATCGCTTTCTGAAAACGGCTACTGTTAACGTAGTATCTAATATGACTATTCCCCTGTCCGGTGCAATCAGCGTAGCGTTCTTGGGACACTTATCAAGCATTAGTTATTTAGCAGGAGTGGGATTAGGTGCTATTTTGTTTGATTTTCTCTATGAGAGTTGTTCGTTTATCAAGTCAGGAACAACCGCAGTTACATCTCAAGCCGTTGGCAGAGATGATCGAGAAGCAATGTTGTTAGCAGGACTACAAAATGTCTTAATTGCTTTGGGATTGGGTATCCTGTTTCTGCTACTGCAATACCCTATAGGGAAGCTAGGTTTTATGTTGTTAAATACTAGTTCAGACGTAGAACTTGCTGGTATGGCTTATTTTCAGGGACGAATTTGGGGAGCGCCTGTGGCTTTAGTCAATTTCGTCTTAGTTGGCTGGTTTCTTGGCAGAGAAAAAAATCGTCAAGTCCTTTTACTAACTATTATAGGTAACATTGCTAATGTTCTACTCAATTACGTTTTCATTGTGCTTTGGGATTGGTCAAGCATGGGGGCTGGATTGTCCCAAGCTATCAGCCAGTATATAACTTTATTTGTAGGGCTGGTGATGATTAGCCGTGAAGTTACGTTCCAAGAAGTAGTTAATTTACTAGGGAAAGTCCGCAGTTTTTCCGCATTGCAAAATCCTTTTGTTCTCAACAGCAATCTATCTGTTAGGTCTGTAGTTATCGTATGTATTTTTGTTCTTTTTAATGTTTTTAGTGCAACATTAGGAACTAATATTTTGGCGGAAAATATTTTACTTATGCAAGTAGTAGCGTTAAGTATGTATATGTGTGATGGAGTAGAATACGCTACAACAACTTTAACAGGTAACTTTCAAAGTCAAGGCCAAACACATAAACTCGTCCCACTTTTGCAAATTGCATTAGGAACTAATCTGGTAATTGGTTTAGTAGTTGGGTTGGCTGCTGTCTTTTTTCCTGACCCCATATTTAATATATTCACTAACCATTCTGAATTGGTAGAAGCAATTAGAGTTTATATTCCTTGGGTGCTGCTTGTTGTAGTGTGGTCGGGATTTGCTTATATTTTAGATGGATATTTTGCTGGCTTGGGTGAGGGAGTTGCTGTACGCAATACATACTTAATCAGTGGCTTGCTGGGATTCATCGGTCTATGTTTATCAACTTTCTATTTTCATAGCAATCATTTTTTATGGTTGGCTCTATTCATATTTATGTTATCCTGTACTCTGACTCTGGGAATACAGATACCCATGACTTTGCCATCAAATGAGGAAAAAGAAACTGTTGTCAACTCATAATCAAATTTAATTTATCTGGATAAGTAGGTGAGCGGAAAAAAACCGACATAAGTAACGAAAAGTAAAGTTGCCCAAAACCTCTTCCCTGTTCCCTGTTCCCTGTTCCCTGTTCCCTGTTCCCTTGTCATAACGACAATTTTTAACGCCAACCTACTTAATACCGCCCAAACTTTCATATTATCATAGCAATTGGGCGGTTCATATTATTTGGATTAAACCATTTTTACATGAAGACGCACCAGAATCCCCACCGCCTTGGGCACCTCCCCTCAAGAGGGGAGGTTGGGAGGGGTGAAAATAAAAATAATGTGCAGCTTCATATTAAATTGGTATTAATTAGTTTCTGATCGTAAATCAAGAGCAAAATACTAACCAAATCATAAATACAATGAAATCATAAATACAATGCAATACAGAAAATTAGGTAACAGTGAATTGCTTATTTCTGAAATCAGTCTTGGTTCATGGGGTATTCATGAAGGTGTAGAAAAGGAAAATGCAGAAGCTTGTATTTACAAAGCCTTTGACCTGGGGATTAACTTTATTGATACTTCTAATTCTTATGCCGCTGGCGGTGCTGAGTCATTTCTCGGTGAAGTATTACAAGGAATTGATCGCTCATCGTATCTCTTAGCAACGAAGGTATTTTTTCCCACGTCACCTGTTGATCGAGGGTTGTCAGCTGCCCAGATCAAAAAACAAATTGATGCTTCCTTAAACCGACTGCGTACCGATTATGTTGACCTGTATCAATGCCATCGCTACGATCCAGATACACCTTTGGAGGAAACAATGACAGCATTGACTGAGGTAGTGCGTCAGGGAAAAGCTCGTTACATAGGATTTAGCGAGTGGACTCCAGAACAAATTCAGTCTGCGCTTGATATTGCTGATGTTGAAAGCTTTGTTTCCAGCCAACCTCAGTATTCTATGCTCTGGCGCACACCGGAGGCAGAAGTATTTCCATTGTGTGCAGCTAATGGTATTGGTCAGATTGTTTGGTCGCCACTAGCTCAAGGTGTACTTACAGGCAAATACCAGCCAGGACAAGCTCCACCTGCAAATTCTCGCGCTGCAAATGAGAAAATGAATTGGTATTTGCTGGAGGAGTTGTTTAGTGATTCCATTCTCACAGCAGTGCAGAACCTAAAACCCATTGCCCAAGACTTAGGGTTGAATATGGCACAGTTAGCTTTTGCTTGGGTACTACATTCTGAATATGTATCTTCAGCCATTATCGGTGCTAGTCGTCCGCAACAAATTGTTGACAATGTTGGTGCTTCAGGAGTGCAATTGGATGCAGATATATTGGCAGCAATTGACAATATACTAGTATCAGTGGTTCGCAAGTGAGGAAAGTAGCTATTCTGATATTGGCAAGATTCTCAAGATCATCAATAGGACTTATGCACAAGTTACAAAAGAACAAACCACGTATCCCTGACGAGTCAGTAGGCATTAGGATACAAAGGACACGAAGGCAAGAGAGTTTGAGAGATTTTTTGCGTAAGCCCTGATTAAGAAACTTACGCCTTCCCACTAGAAACTTACAGCAATTTTCGGGTCAATGAATCACATCTTTATATCTCACGCAATCGCCGTTAGGCGATCTCGCAAGAGTAGGCGCGAAGGGACAAAGGAAGAAAGAAGAGATTAATTCCAGGTGTGGTCTAAATACATGAAAACTGCTGTAAGAAGGCAGATAAGTTTGACAATGTCATAGCCTTCAGGTATGATTTACCTGTCAATTTACAAAAAAGATTCTATGAATAGCCTGACTAATAAGAAAGTGGTTAGACAGTTTTTTGAAATTTATAATACTCAAGATTATGAAATTGCTTACAAATATGTTGCGGCAAATTATATAGATCATGGGCTACCTCAAGTGCGAAGCGTCGAGGATGCGATCGCAATATTGAAGGGAACTCACAAAGCCTTTCCAGATATCAAAGTAGTGATTGACGATCTAATTGAAGAAAATAACCAAGTCGTATTTAGAGGTCACTTTACAGCTACGCACCTGGGTGAATTTGTGGGAATAGCTCCCACTGGCGCAAAAGTAGAATTTGCGGCTTTAGAGATATTCAAGATTGAAAACGAGAAGATTACAGAATCTTGGGGATATTGGCCGCTTTCGGATATTCTCAGCCAGATTCAGTCTGCCGAAAATGTTTAAATGACTATTATTCCTGGCCAGACTTCTCTAAACTATACTACTAAGCTGTGACGGTCTCCATCTGTTCGAGATGACTCACATCATTCCAGACAATCAGACTCCAGCACCCGTTAACATACTCAAAAGTGCAGATGTTCGCATTATACAGCTGGAAACGCCAACTATTTCCAGGTGGGAGACCAAGCACCATTTCAAAAAAACCCATCAAGACACAACCATGAGTGATCACCACAACGGTTTCATCTGGATGTCGTTGTGCGATCGCATTCATCACCCGAAAGGCTCTATCCCTACATTGCCTTAAACTTTCTCCTTCTGGGATGACGTATTCATAGCCAATACGTTCATAGTCTTGCCTCTCCTGTGGAAACTTCTGGTGCATTTCAGAAACTGTTAATCCCTGAAATATTCCCATATTCCACTCTCGTAATTGCGGGTCAATCATCACTTTCTTGCCACATACTTCAGCAATAATGTTAGCTGTTTGCACAGCACGACCCAGTTCACTGCTGTAAAAGCTGGTGAATGAAAGACGACGTAGGCGATCGGCAATGGCGTAAGCTTGTCGGATACCTTTGGGTGTCAATGGACTATCGAGTTGACCCGTAGCCTTGTCCTGTACATTCCACTCGGTTTCCCCATGTCGTACAATAATCAGTTTCATTTGTTCTTATCCTACAAATAGTGATTGGTACAGAAGACTTTATTTCTACGTATGGTTTTAATTTCCAGGCGCATTCACTCAATTTTGAATCAGTCTTCTGAAATTTTTACAGCGATTTTCAGGAGTTTGGTAAATCTGGGGCTGAAGAGACTTCTTTTTTAATGATGTAAATAAATGATAAATCTCGGCTAGAAGTCAGGGATCTAGTTGTCATAGCTGAATACTTACATTTTTAAATGTTGAAGACTCTCCGAATTTCCTCATATGCTTGTTTCTGTATTTCTAGTGTCAACCAGGTGACGTGGACAAAATAAGACCGTAAATTGTCACAGCATAGTGGATTATTGTCGTAGGTGTGGGTATAGCAGAATTTGAATGTGCTATCAATATCCATATTCAACAAACCCAGTTCAGAATTTTCTAACATGAATCGGGAAATCACACGCTGGTCATTCTGACGAGAATCCATCATATACTTTTCTACAAAATTAGTTGCAATGTAGTTAAGCATACGCAGATAAGCCCATTTGTAGCCAATAATAAACCCACTGTTGAGATACTTGGCTGGATGTCCTAAATAGTTAGACAAAAAGAAGGGCATTACATCAGCACTGTGGTGGCAAAATACAGTTTCAGCACCGACAATCAAATCTCTACCTGTGGCAAAAAAGTCTGCTGCTAATCCAACAGGATCATAACGAATGCACAGGACATCATAGGCATCTGTAAAGACGATGATTGCGTCGTCAGCAATATCGGTATCAGCAGCTAAGAAATCACGAACTTTAAAAATCTTTGAGAGCAATCCCAGCTTCTGAGAGTAATTATTGAGAATACGTAAGTTACCTCGTAATGATGAATACAGTGGCTGGACAAGTGGGCTATCCGCGTCACACAGAGTAATGAAAACGGGTTCTGTGGCTATTTGCATAAACTTTAACACTATTGACTTTGAGAATTATTTGAAAAGCAAAAAAATGCAATTTAAAAATTATGACATCTCCCGGTTTACTATTTCCTGTTCCTTTTTATTTTCTACCCATTCCCGAAAATAAAATTTTACTTTAGGTTGGATCACAAGCTCTAGAAAACTTGACAATGTTATTGTGATTACCAGCCAAATCAATAAACCTAGGCAGAAACTTAAAACAGTTCCTTGCCAAGGAAAGTATTTACGCATGAGTATAGCTATCGGCATATGTAATAAATAGAATGCATAAGAAATACGACCCATAAAATTGATGTTTCTCAAGACATTGGGAGATGTATCATATTTAAATAGGAGAATTGCAAGTATAATATAAAAAGATGATGCTATCCATTTGGGTTCTTGAAAAATACTTCCTGTCAAAATCAATCCCAACAGATGAAAAATAGGGATCAGGAAACAGAGTAAACGTAAATATATAAAACCATAAAAATAGCGTCCAGTAATTTCACAGATAATTAATATACAGATTGGCAGAATAGTCAGATCGGGGAAACAAACAAAACTAGCCGATGGATTGGCAAAACCTAAAGAATTCAAAATAGATTCACCTGTGAGCAAGTGATTTGTCCCATGAAATAACAAAATATAGCTAATAAGAGGAAAATATGACTCCTTATCAGTAGCAGGTTTTACTTTCCATGATAATAATAGCCCACTCAACCAAAAAATCCATCCCGATGCATAACCAGAAATAAATTGTGGAAATGAAGGCAGAAACCAACCAATCATACTAATGATAATAATACTTAAAAATAAATCTAAAATTTTAGGACGCAACCACCAAACTAAGATAAAAAGTAAATAATATATAACTTCGTAATTTAAAGTCCATACTGCTGCATTACCTGATATACAATCTATCGAAAAATAAAAGTATTTGTCAAAATTCTGTAAGAAAAATAAATTGCCTAAAACTATATTTAATTTTTCATTGGGTTCAGCCCATACCCCCAAACCAATAGCAATGAAATAAATTGGTAAAATTCTTACGGCTCGGCGGAATATATAATTGTAGGTATGCCGAATTGAAAACTCTTTTGTAGTCGTTAAGCCAATGACATAGCCTGAGAGAACAAAAAATAATAAAACAGCACTATGTGCCGCGTGTAAATAACCAAAATAAATATGGGGATGATAGGTAGGATCTAGAAAGTTTTTCAGGAAGAAAACATGAGATGATGCTACCGAAAGTGCAGCTAGTCCTCTAAGACCCTCTAAATTATAGTCGAATATTGAATGCTTGTTTAAAGAGTAATCATCTCTGTTATCAGGCTCTAGTTTTTTTTGCATTGTATGTTCATTAAATTTCACTAAGGTGTCATAAAGGTGTCATAGTTTAATGGGAGATGATCATTTTACTATTAAGTCGTCACTCCCACCTCGGAAAATAGAGGTTAATTGCCTAAAATCGGATCTCAATATTGACAATATCTGCGCTTATACGCCATAAAATTGGCGAATATTGGTAATTACATAATCTTGTTGTTCAGGTGTTAAAGAATAAGCTGAAGGTAAAGAAATTCCCCGTTCATAAGCTTGGGTACTGACAGGATAATCTTGATTGGGATTATGCCATTCTTGCTGTTGATAACAAGGTTGTAGATGCAAAGGACAGAAAAACCGCCGAGTTTGAATACCATTTTCTGCCAGGTATTCTGCTAATTCAGCCCGTTTATCCGTATAAAATGAAGTAAACCAGTGAACTGGTTGACAACGAGGATCTATAGGCGTAATTTCTAGGTCAGGAATATCTTTTAGCTCGGCTGCATAATGCTCATAAATCTCTTGCTTGCGTTGAATAATTGCAGGTAATTTATTTAATTGGGCAATGCCGATAGCAGATTGCATTTCTGTAATTGAAAAATTAAATCCAATATGTTCATGCACAAAAGTTCCACGATGATCTCGACCATGATTTTTGAGCCGACGGCAAGATTGAGCAATGCTATCACTATTGGTTAAAATTATACCTCCTTCACCGCAAGTAATAGTTTTATTGCCGTAAAAAGAAATGGCACTCACATCTCCCTGAAGTCCAACATGATCTCCTTTAAACTTCACTCCAATAGATTGCGCTGCATCTTCAATTACTTTTAAATTGTGATGGGTAGCAAACTCAGTAATTTTTTCCATATCAGCACTCTGTCCATATAAATGGACAGGCATAATGGCTTTAGTTCGCTCTGTAATTAAAGCTTCAGCTTTGATCACATCTAAACCTAGATTATCTTTTTCTATGTCACAAAAAATAGGTGTTGCTCCTGTCATAATAATGGCGTTAGAAGAAGCAACAAAAGTTAAATCTGGAACAATAACTTCATCCCCAAAACCAATTCCTAACGCCTTTAATCCACAGTAGAGTGCTGTTGTGCCATTAGAGGTAGCGATCGCATATTTAGCCGCTGTTAATTGTTTAATACCTTCCTCGAATTCTTCGGTTAGTTTGGACTCTGTTAAATATGTAGATTTAATAACACGATTAAGCTGTTCAAGTTCACTATTGTCAATCCAAGGTTCAATTTGAATAATTTTGTATGCTGCCATAGGAAGTATGAATTTTAATGAAAAGAAAATACAGTTATAATTATTTATATCACACATACGAGAATAAAAATTTGGCGTTGCTGAATTGGGGTATGATATTTATTTATGATCCTCTGATCACAATCATCCCGATCATGTGTAAAGTAGGGATGAGGAAACAGAGTAAACCCAAGTAAGTAAAGCCATAAAAATAGCGCTGGGTGATTTCGCAGATTATGACTATACAGATGGGCAGAACTGTGCTTATTGTCCGTACCCTCTCCCGATCAGGAGAGGAATACGAATTCTCCATTTGTTGTCATGAAAAATACAATTCGTTGTTCCGTTGACTGGACTCTAAATCTTAATCCCCAGTCGCACTTCCTTATCAATGCGGATTAACATTGGCCCTGGAACTTCACGGAAATAATCATCCGTAGCTTTGCGCGATCCAGTCCAACAGCCATAATCATCAATGATTAGCACACCTCTTGTGGAGAGCCGAGGATAAAGCAGCTGAAACTCGAAGGCTGTGGATTCATACCAATCGGTATCTAAACGTAGAACAGAGATGGTTTCTGGCTTAGTCGTTTTTAATGTTTCCAGAACGTCTCCTTGCACAAAATTAATCTCAAAATCAAAATTATGGATGGAGAAAGCTGCTTGAACATCTTCCAATAAAGCGTAACACCAACCAATGTCGTCTCCATATTGCTCCATCATTTCAAAGCCAGTACGTCCATATTTGTCCACATCAAATTCTGTGGGTGTTGGCATACCCTGAAATGTGTCATAGAGATATAGCTTGCGATCGCTCACGTTGCGCGCTTTCAAAATCAGAGCTGCCAGTAAAGCACTTCCACCTCTCCAAACTCCGCACTCTACAATATCACCTGGGATATCGCGATCAAGAACATAGTTCACGGATGTATACAATGCAAAAAGTGCCTCTACGCTGGTCATTGTATACGGACTTACTTGCTCAAATAAATTCATGAAAACCGGATCTTTGCCCATATCTGGCGTGATCTGATCTTTCATGGTTGCTTGGTGTTTGCTGGAGAAAACGATCGTGCGCTCATTAGTAATCATAATCAAGACAAGTGGAAATAGTTTTATAGGTTGAGGATTGCAAAGCCTTCGCAATTATACATTGCGAAATAGATGAATAGCTCATCTTTTTTCCTGGGTTTAGGCTGATTAGGATTGATAATTACGCTCAATAATCAGACCTTCATTTCCTCGTAGCTCAAGGGTGTTGCCCAAGTGTCCTCCCTGGCGATCCATGAATGTGGAAAGGAGAACTTTTGACTGGTTACGAAACTCCACTGGTAATACCCATTCCTGGTATTGTGAACTGAAGTTCAATGCCACAACAATATCTGAAGTCTCGTAAAAGCGACGATAGCAGAAAAGCTGTGGTGGTGAGTATAAAGAAAGGTAGTCACCAACCTGTAGCGCTGTTTTTCGCCGGCGCAAGTGCAACAGTGCGCGGGTTAGTGAGAGAAATGAACGGGAATCCTGCTGTTGTGCTTGGACATTGATATTTTTGTAGTCATGAGTGATGGGTAAGCAGGGCTGAACTGATGCTGGACAGAAGCCTGCGTTAGCAGAACTATCCCAGAGCATCGGTGTGCGTTCGGGATCGCGTCCAACTCCAATACCGGGAGATTTTTTTTCCCAAGGGTCTTGGATATGCTCAGAAGGAATCCAGCCATCTTCCATTCCCAATTCATCTCCGTAGTAAATCGTTGGTGTACCACGCAGAGTAAGCAATAGCATCATACCGATTTTGGCTTGAGCAGTACCAATTCTGCTGGCCACGCGATGTTTATCATGATTACCTAATGTCCAATTGGGCCATGCACCTTCAGGTAGTAGTCTTTCGTAGCGATCAACCACTTCTCGGACGGACTCTGCACTCCATTGAAAATCAGATGACATCAATTCCGAATTGAGTGGTAAATGAAATTCGTCATTTGCGCCATAGTGCTTTACAATTTCTTCTAGTGATTTGTATAATTCAGCAATCAAAAGGCGATCGCCATACCCCTCAACTAGCGTCCGCAGCATCCGATTAAAATCGTGAATTTCCGGTATATTTTTGCTGAAGACTTCAAACAAGCGATCCGATGGTTCCATGCCCGGATGCCAGTCGGGATTCACTGGATTATTCCGAAACTGAGGATCTTTCAAGGCACGATAGGCGGCATCAACGCGAATACCATCTACACCTCGCTGTAACCAAAAATGTAGTACATCTAACATTGCCTGTCTAGCACCAGGGCTACGCCAATTGATATCTGGCTGCTCCTTGAGAAAAGAGTGTAGATAGTATTGCTCTGTGTTGTGATCCCATTCCCAGGCTGAAAGTCCATCAAAGCGTCCCAGCCAGTTATTGGGAGTGCTACCATCTGATTGAGGATCTTTCCAGATGTACCAGTCTCGCTTGGGATGAGAACGCGAACTGCGAGATTCAATAAACCACTGATTCTGATCGGAAGTATGGGCGGCAACAAAGTCAATTAATACCTTGAGATTGCGATCGCGCAAATATCCTATCAAGCTATCTATATCTGAAAGAGTTCCAAAAACAGGATCAACATTTGTATGGTTGCTAACGTCGTAACCAAAATCGGCCATTGGTGAGGGATAAAATGGTGTCACCCAGATTGCATCTATGCCCAGCCATTCTAAATAATCTAGTCTTTGGATAATGCCACGGATATCACCGATGCCATCCCCATTTGCGTCCTGAAAACTACGTATATAAGTCTGATAAATAACAGCCGACTTCCACCAAGGAGAATGAGTCATTGACGACATAGGTAAATAATGTTAGGTTTTGTCATAAGAATACTCGGTAAGTGGGAAACTCAGCGGCTTTAGCCCTGAGAAGGAAACGGCACGAGCGGTTTTAACCACCTTGAATATTTTCTCATTGTAGCATACACATTATAGTAATATGGGCAGTACCTGATAAGTCATAAAATAGAAAAAACTCTTAATTGCACTGGTGATAATGATAGCACAGCACAAAATTAAAGTTACCTGCATCTTTACGCATCCCATTCGTTGGGTTCCTTTTGAATTGGTTGCCAAATATATTGACAAGAGTAAATTTGACATTGACTATGTGATCCTCAATGAAGGTGATCCGATGATCGCTTGTTTACAGGATTTGAATATCCGTCATACTGTTACTTCCTATCCGGATTACATCAATACACCAGAAATGGTCAAATTTCTCTATGAACACTTGATTAAAAATCAGACGGATATTGTTCACACTCATTGGTTTGCCGGCAGTTTAGCAGGAATGCAAGCTGCTTATTATGCCCAGGTTCCTGTGCGAGTTTTTACCAGAGAACACCCTTCAATTAAATACTATAACCGTCATGCTCCCAGCAAGCATCGCTTGATATGGGAATGCTGTACTAATGTTATTGCTGTTACGAATAAAAGCAAACAAGGGATGATAGAAGACGGCATACCTGAAGATATAATCACAATTATACCAACTGGATTTGATGTCCATGAGTATGAAAACGTAGATAATTCACGCATTGAGCAATTGCGTGCTAAGTATTTAGGGAATCATCAAGGTCCCGTTATTGGAGTAGCCGCAAGGTATGTCAGATGGAAAGGCGTTGAATATGTAGTTGAAGCTTATAAAAAGATTCTCGAAGCTTATCCTCACGCAATCTTAGTTCTTTCAGGTACAGGTATTGATCGTGCCAAGCTGGAGGAAAAAATGCGTAATGCACGCAAAGAAGACATTGTTGCTCCCCAATATGAGGATATTGTAAGTATTACAGCAAAACTGTCGCAATTACCTGCACATAGTTATGTTGAAATCCCATTTGAAGCGGATCTTTTTGCCCTATTTAAATTATTTGATGTTTTTGTCCATGCACCTATTGATTCTATTCAAGAGACCTTCGGGCAAGTCTATGTAGATGCGATGCTGTCAAGAGTACCATCAGTGATTACCCTTGCCGGTAGTGCATTGGATCATGCTGTGCATCAAGAAAATGCCTGGGTTGTTGATTACCAGAATAGCGATCAAATTGCTGAAGGCATATTAGCACTGTTAAACGATACGCATCTTCGACAAAAAATCATTCACAATGCTTTTCTTTGCGCTCAACAATACGATATCAAGCATCATATACAACGACTTGAAGAGTTTTATGTCTGTGAACTGCAAAAGAGAAGTAAGTAGCAGTTAGGTCAAAGTCCAGATATGAATGGCGTATTTGCTTTTGCTAAACGGTTTAATTTGAAGGTGATTATCGCTTATGAATCAAAGCTGGGAATATTTTGCTTATCGTGAGAAAGTAGTTGCGGCTCTGACAGATTTGCCCCAAGGTAAAGCGTTATCGGAGGCGCTGATTGCAGGTCGTGACTTTGTTCACTTGATCCATCCCATTGAGGTAGTAGGCGTAACCAGAATTCAGGTGCGGGAGGGACATGGTGCACAAAACCTAAATGATGAGCCACTTGACACGCAATTCCATATTTACTTGGAAACTGTGATTAATCCTCAGATTCGTACTGGTATGCTGACAGATGGCAGCAAACCGGGAACTTATGATGATCGCAAAGTCCGTTGGTCTGGGGCAGGAGTAGCGGGATTCTGGTCTTGCAGTCAAGACACCTTTACCCTGGAAGTTGGTCCTACAAGCTACCCACAATGTCGTTTGGATATGACTCGTAGTCCGTTAGATACACTAAAGCTGATGATGCGTGGCCTGACAAATTACCATGATCCCTACGCCTATTTTGCCAGAGGAATTGGGGTAGCGGTGATTCCTCTGACTGCGGATGGTCATATCTACATTGGTAAGCGATTGAATTCATCAGATCACACAGGCGTTCTCAACTTTGTGGCCGGTTGGGCAACATTTTTTCCGACAGTTCAAGACATCAATTTTTATCAAGATGCTCAACGAGAATTGAAGGAAGAAGTGAATGTTGCCATGACCTTAAATGACAAGAATACTCGGTTTATTGGTATGTCTGGCAACCCGCTCACAGGGGAAGTTGATTTGGTCTTCGTGGTGCAAACCCAAATGCCTGATCGCCATTTTCACACAGATCAGTGGGAAGAGCATTCTCATTTGCTTCCTATTCGTAGTAAAGCAGAAGCTGAGGCGCTGCTGGAATATGGAATGTTACCCACAGAGCAAGAAGCTTGTTCTCTCATGTTTTCCTCTCGCTTGGGCTTAGAATACCTACTTCAACACCATTGGTGAACATACACAATTCTTATTAGGCGAACAAAATATTTTTGACTTTACCCACTATCTCCCTTTAACCGAACAGTATTGGGGATTAATTAGGTATCCCGCAAAAAAGAATGTAGAGACGTTCTATGAAACATCTCTACAACAATTTTAGAAACCGCACATTTAATCAATTGGATCAATACCCAGTGCGCGTAACTGTTCTGCTAACCTTTTAGCCCGTTGGCTTTCCTGTTCAGCCCGTTGACGTTCCTGTTCAGCCCGTTGCTGTTCCTGTTCAGCCCGTTGCTGTTCCTGTTCTAGCTTTTCTACAGCCCATGGCAACAGATTACCTGCTTGATCCCACCACCGTAGCCAGTAACCTATGCGACCTTCCTTTTCCCCTTCCCACAATCCCAAAAATAATCCCATATCTGTAATCCAGTAACGATTATTTGGGTCTATTGGCTGTAATTTATACTGTCCTGACTCAAGTTGATGAACTTCTAATACAGCAGTCAGGGGATCAAAAATTACATAAGTAGGAACTTGGAGAATTTGTTCATAAAAAAACCATTTTCCGGGGGGGAAAGTGCGTCTAGCTGAGTATTCTTTTCCGTCAGTATCTGAGCAAAATTCCATGACAATACTGGGAATTTCCCCTTCTAGGTGGGGTGTATAGCTGCGTCTATCTGTCACCCCAGATAAGGGTAAAACTGTCCGCACAAAAAACCAATCTGGAGCTTTGACAACAAGTTTACCATCCATGGTGGCACAGATGCCCAAATTTGCCGCTATAAGCATGGTGGGTTGAATATATCCACTTAATTCTAGACTTTCTCGTAATGCTCCAGCAATTAATGGTTGTGCGGTGTTTTCCACAGGTTCTTCTTCTAAGATAAAATCTTCGGGTAATGCTTCCCAAGAAATTGTCACTTTTGATAGTTCGGCAACGGTCGGTATTGGAGTAGCAACCATAACTCTAACTCCCTGGGTATTTTGGGGATTTTTGGTAATCTAAGATTTATATTGTCTTATTATAGCTGAATATTTACCAGGTTCAGATCCCCGACTTTTTTAAGAAGTGGGGGATCTTTGTTAGTTATACACTATACAAACTCTTCACCCATTCCCATTCCTGGGTTAAGCCATTTTTTAAGGATACTTGGGGTTGATAATTAAGGATTTTTCGGGCTTTGGATACGTCAGCAGCGGTGTGACGGGCATCTCCCATGGCTTTTTCGATATAATGACGTTTGATGGGTTTAGCGACTATTTCCGCCATGGTATCTAAAACTTCTGATAAAATGACTCTACTGCCGCCGCCAATATTGAAAATTTGCCCTACTGCTTCTGGTACAATACTAGCAGCTAAGTTAGCAGCGATCGCATCACTGACAAAAGTAAAATCTCTGGTCTGTTTTCCGTCACCATAAACGGGAATTGCTTCGTCTTGCAACACTGCTTTAAAAAACTTATGAAATGCCATATCTGGCCGTTGTCTTGGTCCATAGACCGTAAAATAACGTAAGGATACAAACGGGACACCAAAGTTTTTATGATATAACATTCCCAACTGTTCGGCCGCTAATTTAGTAATACCATAGGGTGACACGGGTAAAGGTTTAATTTCTTCATGGGTTGGTAATGTTTCCGCGTCACCATATATGCTAGATGTAGATGCAAACACTAATCTTTGGAGATTTTGAGCATCTTTAGCAGCTTCTAATAAAACTTGTGTAGCGTTAATATTCCGTTCAGTATAAGCCCGAAAACCCTTCCCCCAACTGGCTCTAACTCCAGCTTGGGCCGCTTGATGATAAACTAATTGGACATCTAAAAGCAGTTTTTGCCAATCTAAAAATTGTATATCCCCTTCTACTAAAGTAAAATTGGGGTAATGTTGAAAATTGGCGATATTTTTCCACTTCAACAGGGGATCATAATAATCATTAAATTCATCAATACCAATTACCTCTTCTCCCTGTTTTAATAATGTTTCAGCTAAGTGAGAACCAATAAAACCCGCAACTCCAGTGACAATGATCTTAGTCATTTTATATTTTGTGATTTGGCTGTAATTTTGTTTAACAGCCTAATATTAATTATTTATAACTTAGTCTAACTAAGGACATAATTTTTCCATAGATATTCAATAATTTACTGAAAAAATATAAATCTTTACAAAATCAACAAATAGGGAGATACCCAACTTCTGCAACAAGTCGGGTATCTATTTTCTCCGCAGATTCTATCTATAATCCTGTCTTTGAATATCCCGTAATCTAGCAGCATCACGCATATTATAATCACTACGAGTAAAGCGATTTAACTGCATTTCAAAAAATTCTCGATTTGCTTGTAAATGCTGGGGATTTTCATCATCTAAAGGATATAAAAGAGCAGTTCTTAAAGCTTGAATTACCGCAGATGTTACATTGTACATGGAACGTTGAAAAGTAATTCCCAATTGAATTAAAATATCCTCTTCTCCTCGACAATATTGTTGATAATAATCAACAAGATATTGAGGCAAAAAATGCAACATATCTTGCATTAATAATGTCGGAGGAATACCTGCTGTACCGACGGGAAATACATCAGCATAAAGAATACCATAATGGAAGTCTTTTTGGTCTTCTGGAACTTCCCCTGCTTGGGCATTATATGACTTTGTGCCTCTAAATGGTGCGGTGCGATAAAAAACGGCTTCCACATAGGGTAAAGCGGCTTCATATAACCAGGTAAACGCTTTTGATTTGGGGATAATTTCATAACATTCACCGTCAATATAAACATGATGGTAAATGGGGCGACCTGCAATAGCAAATATACCATTTATGAGAAAGTTCATAGCGTCAGGTACACTTTTGAAACCACCTTCATCATAAATATCTGACATTTCAAAAAATACCGGTGCCATGACTTCCCAGAAAAGTCCTAAATTAGAATAATAGGACATCATCCGACACTGTTCCAAAAACATATCAGGAAACAGTTTATAAAGTCCCAACATTAGAGGATTTTTCCGAAAATAAGCTTTAATTGCTTTATCTGCATTGGCTTGATATTCGGCTGAATCTAAATAAGCATCAAATTGGTTTACTGGTGCATACATTTTGCGGTGCCAAAGCATAGCCTGCATACAAGCTTCGGCAAATTCCATGTTGATTCTATCATGGAATAAATGATGGAATATTTTCGGCATTTTAATGGTTTCACCTTTTTCCATAAATGCCAAAAGTTCTGGGTGTGCAGTAGCTTCACCTCGCCAAATTCTTAAATCAGCATCATCACCTGCATAGTGATTATGGAGGTCTAAATATTCCTGTGGTAGGAAGTATTTAAAAGCTGGTAAAGGATCTAAAAATACCCTTTCAGCAATATATAATAAATCTCGCCAATAAAAATCCATCGGTACGGCATAAGCTTTATAAATACCGATAATTTGCATTAAATTTTCTGGGGTATCTGGTAACATTGAACCACCAGCTTCTAAGCGATGAATAATTTCTGCAAATTCGTGTTTTGAAGGAGGAATTTTGGCTTTTGGTTTTTCTGAAGTTTGTACCATAATATTTTTTGTGTTTGTTAAAACAATAGTGTATCTGTTAGTTTTCAAACCCTCCCGGAAATGAACTTCCGGGCTAATAATCAAAGTAAACTAAAGTTTACTAAAAAATTTTCGGGTTATTTAGTCATCTTGAGATGATTTTTGCTATGAGCCTGGGAATTTATTCCCAAGCTATATCATTTTAAGGCAATTACCGATTTTTCAGTGGGGGAAATTGCGGCTACCATAGCGGTAGTTGTGGTTTCACTCCAACGAACTAACCAGGTGGGTTGTACTCCCAAAAAGATAATTAACAATGCTAAAATTAGTGCAGGAATTTTTTCTGCCCAGACGACTCTAGGGTAGTAAGCTAGGTTATTTTGCAATTTACCAAAACAGGTACGGTTAAGAAGAATGACAAAATAAACTGCCGTTAAACCAGAGGCAACTACACATAAAATTGTGGGAACTGGAAAGCTGGAAAAACTGCCTTGAAAGGAAATAAATTCAGCAATGAAACCTGTTAAACCGGGAATACCAGAACTTGCCATACCACCTAAAACTAGCAAGGCACTAATTAATGGTAAACCGCGAATAGGACTCATTAAACCATTGAGTTTATCTAATTCTCTTGTACCAACTTTAGTTTCAATAATTCCCACTAAATGAAAGAGAATAGCGAGAATGATTCCATGACTAAACATTTGGGCTACTGCACCAACTAATGCTAAAGGTGTGGCTGCGGCTGCTGCTAGTAAAATATAGCCCATGTGGCCGATAGAACTATATGCTACCATGCGTTTGATGTCCTTTTGGGCAATGGCTACAACCGCCCCATAAATCGCGCTAATTGCTCCCCAAATTGCCAATGTTGGGGCGATAATATGCCAAGCTTGGGGAAACATTCCTAAACCAAATCTTAATAGGCCATAAGTTCCTAATTTGGCTAATATTCCACCTAATAAAATAGCGATAGGTGCGGAAGCTTCTACGTAAGCATCTGGTAGCCAGGTATGGAAGGGAATTAAGGGAATTTTGATCCCAAAACCTAGAACTATTCCTGCTAATAATATTAATTGCATTCCCGCAGAAATCTTTTCAGTGGCAACAGCATCAAAAGCAAAACTGTGAGAACCTGTTAACCATACCATTCCTAAAAATGTGGCTAAAATTAAAGCCCCGGAAATGGCTGTATAAATCAGAAATTTCATGCCGGCATAAGCTCGTTTTTCCCCGCCCCAAATGGAAATTAGTAAATAAAAGGGGATTAATTCCAATTCATAAAACAGGAAAAACAGAAGCAAATTTTGTGATAAGAAAGCACCGGCTACCCCACCACTAACAAACAAAATCAGGGCATAAAATAACCGAGGACGTTCTGTATCTTTACTGCTGCTGTAAATAGCAATCCAAGTGAGGAAGCTATTTAATACTAACATTAATATTGATAATCCATCTACTCCTAATTGATAACTCAACCCCAGGGTTTCATTCCAGGGTAAATATTCGGTGAATTGCGTCCCCGAATTGCTGATATCAAATTTGAACAAAATCAAAATATTCCACAGCAAAACTAACCCTGTAATGATTAAAGATGCTAAACGAATTCGACTCGCGGGAATATCTTTTCTTGGATAAAAACCGATGATTATAGCGGCTATAATTGGCAGCCAAATTAAAACACTCAACATATTTATGATCTGGGAATTGTTAATTGGTAATGCTATAAGTCGGGTGCAAATTAAAAAATTAATTTCATGAACTGCACACCCCAAAAAGGCCATGACAACCAAGCGCCTAAAACACCTACTCCTAAAAGCACTGTCAGGGCATAGGTTTGAGTTTGTCCATTGTTACTATATTTCAATCCTTCACCACCTAAAAGAGAGAATAAACCGACAAAGTTGACGATACCATCTACTACGAATCTATCTAGGATATCGGCAAATTTAGAAAGTTGGGCAACGCCGAAAATAATGGTGATTTTGTACAGTTTGGGAGTGTAAAAGTCATAAGCAAATAAATTTTGTAAACCTTGCCAGGGTAAACGAATTGGTTTAGGAATGTTGCCTAAATAGATGATGCTGCTAATACTGCAACCAAATATACTTGACCAAATTAATAGTAGGGCGACATCTTTATTTAATGTTGCCCAGTCGGGAAGCAATGACAAGCTTTGTAATACTAAAGGCAGGTGTAAAACAAAGCCTGATAAAATCATCATTGGTAAAACCATTAACCAAATAGCTTCAGGAGAACGTTCACTCATTTGTTTAGGTTTACCAGCAAAAATTAAACCAAATTCCCTAGTTAAACTGAATGTAGTTAAGGCATTGACAATAATAATTATTCCTACTAAAGTCGGATGTGTTGCCCATAAACCATCAGCTAATTTGAATAATGCCCAAAAACTACCTAAAGGGGGAAAACCTATTAAACCCAATGTACCAATAATAAATGCTAAACCGGACATGGGACGACGTGACCATAATCCACCTAATTGGGTAACATCTTGGGTGACACTATTCCAAACAATTCCCCCGGTACTCATGACCAGTAATGCAGAGGATAAAGCATGGGTGAGGACTAATAGTAGCGCAGCTTCATTTTGTTGTGTGCCTACGGCAATAAATACCAAGCCCATGTAAACACTAACACAATAGGATAAACAGCGTTTAATGTCAATTTGAGCGATCGCAATTAACGCCCCACCAATGGCTGTTACTGTACCAATAGCCACCATTACAGAAGCTGCGACGGGAGATAAACTAAATACAGGTTGTAATTTAATTAACACCCATGCCCCACTGGCGACGACCACCGAATTTCGTAAAATTGTACTAGGAACAGGTCCCTCCATTGCCTCATCTAACCACAAATGTAGGGGAAATTGGGCGCATTTACCCATCGGACCTGCAATTAAGCCCAAACATACTAAAGTAATAATTGTGGGGTCAACATTCGCCGTAGCCGCCCAAGCAGTCAACTCTGTATAATTCCAAGTCCCTGAAAGTGTCCAAAGTCCTAAAACACCCATTAATAAAAACAAGTCTCCGACCCGTTTGGTTAAAAAAGCATCTCGCGCCCCAGTCACTACCAAAGGCTGACTAAACCACAAACCTACTAATAGGTAAGTTCCCAAGGTAAGGACTTCCAGAATTACATAACTAAAAAATAAATCATTACACAATACTAAAGCACAAAGACCCGCTTCAAATAATCCTAATAAGGAAAAGAAACGTCCCCAACCCCAGTCCATTTCCATGTAACCAATAGCGTATATCTGCGCCAGCAAATTTAAGCCGGTAATAATAATTAACGCCCCCACACTAACAGCAGAAATTTCTAAATTAATGGTGAGATTTAAACCCGCTGTTGACAACCAAGGAATAAATACTTCTTGGGCTGGATGATTTCCAATTACAAAGAAAGCAAGAACAGCATGAACAAATGAGCAAAAGGTCATGACTACATTTACGTATCCCGCTGGTCGAGGACCTGTTTTGCGAATTATTCCTGGTGACCAGGGTATGGCTAAAAGCCCACCTATCAAAGCATAAACCGGGACTAGCCAAATAGTATCTAGTAAATACTGACCCATTCAATTACCTCTACAATTTGCAGCAAAACTTAAAGAAAACACAGCAAATACCGTTGATCCCTATTAATCTAGTGATCATTGATAATCGCAATTTATTTTTATTTAATATTATTATGAACAGTTTACCCTTATCTGTAACAAAAATAAATTATTTAAGTAGATGAATTTGCAATGATTTCTGTAAGTGATTCTTATATTTCTGTACATTCGATTATTAAATAGTAACCATCATGTTTAATCTATAGATTAACTTTTCAAGCAGTATCTATAATCTAGGGGCAGTATTTACCACCCCATTTTTTATACTTTAACAAGTAACTTACATAGTGACCCAGGTAAATTACTGACTGTAATAACTACTTGTGGGCTGAGTTGACTAGTAGGGGCTGGTTTCATATCCCGATAATCAATAATTTGGACAACAATGAGGTAAGCAATAGCCAGAAGTATAGAAATTACCCCTGTAATAATCGCAACTATCTGAGAACGGTTCATAAGTGTTTCCTGTAAATTAAGTAAATCCTGCAAATTTAAGTAAATAGTGATTTTAGAGACTTTTCATGGCTGAATATGGCTACTCCACCCCGGCTATCGGCAACGTTAAAGATAGTATAGTATCAATATTAGGACTTATGCAAGATGTGGCTAAAAACCTTATTTTTGTGTAACAGAACTTTTCTGAAATTAAGCTTTATGTCACTAACTGAAGAAATTCTTTCTCAACTCCCAGGGGATATTTTAGGCGGCTTGCGTCGTGCAGATGCCATTTTAACATCTCTAAGAGATAATAACTCACCCATACCAAATGTAGTTCAAGAAAATCCCGAAAATTTAGAATCATTACAATTTGATGTCATTATTTGCGGTGGAACTTTGGGAATTTTAATTGGTTGCGCTTTAGCTGTGCGGGGTTTGCGCGTAGCATTATTAGAAAGGGGAATTTTGCGAGGAAGAGAACAGGAATGGAATATTTCTCGCCAAGAGTTAAAAGTATTTCGGGAATTGGAATTACTAACGGAAACGGAATTAAACCAGGCTATTGTTACTGAATATAATCCCGCACGAGTTAGCTTTTCAGGAGGTACGGAAATTTGGGTAGAAGATGTTCTTAATATTGGTATAAGTCCTATTTATTTACTTGAAACATTAAAAACTCGCTTTCTGAATGCTGGAGGAAAACTATTTGAAAATACACCCTTTAGTAATGTAGTAATTCACAAAAATGGAGTTATTATCAATAACCAATTTACTGGAAAATTGTTATTAGATGTCATGGGAAATCTATCACCAATTAGCCAACAAGCACGTCAAGGAAAAAAACCAGATGCACTTTGTTTAGTTGTGGGAACTTGTGCTACAGGATTTCCTGAGAATAAAACTGGTGATTTATTATTATCTTTTACAGCATTGGAAAATCAATGTCAATATTTTTGGGAAGCATTTCCCGCTAAAGACGGGAGAACAACTTATTTGTTCACTTATTTAGATTCAGCACCAGAAAGATTGAGCTTAGAAACTTTATTTGCTGAATATTTCCGTCTATTACCAGAATATCAAGGTGTGGAAATTAATCACCTCAATTTTCAACGGGCCTTATTTGGTTTCTTTCCCAGTTATCGTCAAAGTCCTTTACAAACTCCTTGGAATCGGATTTTATTTGTAGGAGATAGTAGCGGAAATCAATCTCCTTTAAGTTTTGGTGGATTTGGGGCTATGGTGCGTCATTTACAAAGGTTAACTTTGGGAGTTCATGAAGCCTTAAAAACTGATCAATTATCTGCCAAATCTTTAGCAATTCTCCAACCATATCAACCGAGTTTAAGTGTAACTTGGCTATTTCAAAAAGCCATGAGTGTAGGAGTAAATCAACAAATTAACCCCAATCAAATTAACCAATTACTCGCCGCCGTATTTGCACAAATGCAGCAGTTAGGAACACCTGTTTTAAAACCTTTTTTACAAGATATTGTCCAATTTGGGGCGTTAACAAAAACTTTGTTAAAAACTGGTTTATCTCATCCTTTATTAGTTGCAAAAATCATTCCCAAAGTGGGTTTATTAAGTTTATTAGATTGGATGTTACATTATGTAAATTTAATTGTGTATACTAGGTTGTTTACTTTCAGTCCAATGTTAGAAATATTAGTTAATAATCTACCACAAGAAAAACAATATTATTGGCATCGGTTAATAGATAAATGGCGGTTTGGTTCTGGTAGTGATTATCATGAATAAGTAGGTGAACACAATCAAACAAATCTCTGTAAAAAACAGTAAAATCTCCCAAAAATTCAATTTTTGAGGATTTTTCAGTTATTAAGACAATGACGGATTTTCTGTATCTCCGTTGTCGCTAAACTTAAATACATTTGCTGTAATTCTCTGGATAAATCAGGATTTTTGATCAAATGTTCTATCCGGCTTTCAACAGTAGAAATCAAGGTATCTAAATTTTCATTAGTAACTATGTTTTGTTTCCCTATCTCCTTTAAACTAGGCTGTATAGATAGTTCTCTAACATTATTTTGTTTCTGCAAATATTTAGCTTTTTCTGTTTCTAATTGAGCTACAGTTAATTGTAAGGTTTCTATGACTCCATACATCTCCAATGGGTCAAATATCCGCAATAAACTGGTTTGAGTGACGATAGCTAACTTTGCGCCCCAATCCCAGGATACAACCAATCGCTGCACTCGTCGCTTTTGCATTTCTTGATGGGCAGACCATAGGGAATCTTCTGGACTCAGTAAAAATAACGGTGTACTCATCACTGTTTTTGCTTGAATTTCAGGCAAATTTAAGCCCAATGCTTGAAATTGTACTATGTCTCTTTCTGTAACAATTCCTACTGGTCTCCCAGCGGATTCAGCATCATTCCCAGAACCACTTTTCGTTATCACCACGCAACTAACTTGATGTTCTGCCATCATCTGCGCCAAGCTGAGTACGGAGGCTGTGGGTGCTGCATGAATTACCTGGTTTGTCATGACTTCTGATACCCGTCGCATTTTCAGTAAATTGGTGGGGCGCAAAACTTGTCTAATACTCTCTGGGGAAACAATTCCTACTACTCGTGTATCTTCATTGACTATCACTAAATGGCGAATCCGATACCGCCGAAATAAAAACAGTGCCGCAAAAATATCCCGAAATGAAGTTTCCACTAAGGTTATTACTGGATGTATCATGACATCAGCTATTTTCACACCAGTAAAATCTCTACCCATGGCGGTAAGTCTAACAACATCTCTTTCTGTGAAAATGCCCAGTAATTTGTTTCTTTCTATGACTAAAATACAACTTGACCGCGTACCTTGCATGGAACTAAAACCCATTTCTGAATCAAAATCAGGTAAGAAACAACTATTACCTCGCGTCTGATTCATTAAATTGACAACATCAATTAGGGAAGTATTCGGTGTAACAACCAGTGGACGCTTATCTATCGCATCTTCTAAGCAAGGAACGCCAATGAGTGGGTCATCAATTTCCATATTTGACAATAGCCGATGAAGTTAATTTATAAAGTTTTGTAAAGTTTTTTGTGATATACATATTATTTTCTATAAATTTCAGGTACAATACGAGGGATGTAAAGGATGAAAGGGGGGAAACAGTTTCTATATAAAGGATTGAATTATCAAAAGGTAAATATGGGCTAAAATTCGGGGTTATCTATCTCAGTAGGGGTAAAAAAGACATTTTTACTTTGTGGTTCTAAATTAGAGCCAATATGTACATCAGTCTTCGTCCATACCGGAAATTCTTTGTATTTTACCATAGAGCCTGTCTAAAACCCTTTTAACTGATACAGGTTGCCATTGACTCCCCCGCTTGGTTTGATATCCTTGCTGGTTAAGCCAAGCGGCGATTTGTGGAAGTGATTTTCCTGACTTGTGGTGACGGCGAATTAATTCAATAATCTGTTGTTCAGATGGATCTTCCACTAATTCACCATTAACAGACTGTTGACCAAAAGCAGGTGAACCATAGCCGGCATAGCCGCCACTGGCTGCTTTCGCTTTTCTGGCTTGGTCTAGCTTGTCTCTGATGTAAGAGTCTTTTGATTTTTCAGTTGCCATTGTTTTTAGAAAAAAATCATTTCTATTCTATGGGGATTATATCTCAAATATTGGTCTTTGCCAGTTGATGAGTGAGAGTTTTGTTTACGTCTTTCTATCTTTGCATTTACTTTATCAATGCTAGTATTAATTTTTGCATAGCTATTGAGATCTGTTCTGTCCGTCTGATCTGCGGTTGAAAATAGGGGGTGTTTAAATGCGATTGATTTTCTTGGGAGTACCAGGTGCTGGGAAAAGTACACAAGCGGCTGCAATATCAAGCCAATGGCAAATTCCCCATATATCTATTGATGATATATTCCATCAGGCGATCGCCAAAGAGACTTATTTGGGCTTAAAAGTCAAGCCCTATGTAGAAAAAGGTGATTTAATTCCAGATGATTTAATCCTTGATATCATCCGCAAACGCTTAAGTCATTCCTCTGCCCAAAGGGGTTGGGTTCTGGATGGATTTCCTAGTAATTTGTCCCAGGTGAAACTTCTTGATCAACTACTATTAGAAATCCTACCTCAAGGCAGATCTGTATTACCAGAAAAGCTTTACAACCAAGTTTTTAGCTTTTATGTCCCCATTGATGTTTTGGTACAAAGGTTACTGGAACGGGGTCGTTCAGACGATAATTATCAAGTTATTTACAGACGAATAGAAGTCTATCAAGAGCATTCTGCTCCCCTAATTCAGCATTATCGCCAACAAGGTTTTTTAACTGTGATTAATGGCGATCGTTCAGTGGAAGTAATAACTCAATTTTTGCAAGATGCTGTTTCTAAACCTCGGTTAATAATAGACAAAAAAACTTTAAATATTAGGAAGAAATCAATCAAGGAAGGAAAACAGATTTTATCTGCATAACCCAAAAATCAAGTAAAAGTCGTGAGTATTTTATGCGAAACAAAAGAAACATCAAAAGATTGAACTTTCTATGGCATCAGGGTTACTGTAATTCTGGTGTTCGCTTGACCTCAATCAATAATTTAACTCATGAACATTCTATTTTATCATTGACCATTTTCCATTTCCCGACCAGATAATCACCAATTTTAATTTTTGCTGGAGAAACTTATGGCTAGTTCTGAAAGTCCGAATGAAACTCTTGTTCAATATATCCAAAAATCAGACTTTGAATCGCTTTTAGAGGAGAAAGAATTGTTTGTGATGGACTGTACCGCAACTTGGTGCGGACCTTGTAAAATCGTTGCTCCTTTAATGGATAAACTAGCCCAAGAATACAAAGATCGGGTAAAAGTGGTCAAATTAGATGTTGGTGACGGCGAAAATCAAAGCGTTGCTAAAAAGTACGGTATTCGCAGTATTCCCGCAGTTATGTTTTTCAAGAATGGTGAATTATCAGAAACAGTTGTGGGGGTAGTTCCCTATGAGAAATTCACCACAGCTTTAAACAAAATACTTTCACCTTCTTGAGGGGGTTTTTCCATGCAGAGAGCGTATATATTTCCATGTCCTAATTGCGGTAGTGAAGCAAAACGTCAGTTTTTAACTGATGGAAAACTAGCTCACAAGCATTCTTTGATGAATCAAATTATCCGTACAGAGTGTCCAGTTTGTGACTACCTGATGGTAATGCGCTCTCTGGATGGTAGTGTAATTGAAGCTTATGCACCCGGAATACCAAGCAATTTTAAACCATTAACTACATCTCATCTTTCTCCGGAGGTTTGTGAAGAAGAAATATTAATGATGAGTGAATCTATTTCATTCTGCTCGATATTTTTCCATTTACCCAATCAAAATTCCACAGATTCATACTCATTACTTTAAGGATTTTAACCATGATGAAAGCTGAAGATATAATGACCACAGAAGTAATTACAATTCGTGGTTCAGCAACTGTAGCGGAAGCTGTAAGTTTGATGAAATCTAAAGGTTTACGTTCTTTAATTGTCGAACCTCGTACCGAAAATGATCCCTATGGCATGATCACCGAAACTGATATTGTTTATAAAGTTGCTGCCTATGGCAAAGACTCCAAACAAGTGCGAGTTTATGAAATTATGACCAAACCTTGTATTGTCGTCAATCCTGAGCTGGGAGTAGAGTATGTAGCTCGTTTATTTGCTCACACCCATATCCGTCGCGCTCCTGTAATTAAAGGTAAGTTATTAGGGATAATTTCTATTACTGATATTCTCAGAAAAAGTGACTTGTTTGAAAATCCTAAACGCATCTTTATTGAGGATGAAATAGAAGTGGCACGGGAAGAAGCGAGAGCAACTTGTACAGCCAAAGGTGATTCTTCTCGTGAATGTGCATCTGCTTGGGATATAGTAGAGGAACTTTTAGCAGTAGCATCTCATCAACGAGTAGCAAAGGAAAATATTCAGGAGAATATTGAATAATAGGCGTTGCTGAATTTGGGTATGATATTTATTAGCGATCGCTAGATGAATCGCACCTTTCGCCTATCATACCGGAAATCAGCAACGCCATTTCATGAAACGTCTCTACAATGTGGTTTACCTCAAGGATACCAGAAGCTACGCTAGGGCAGTGGTAAAGTTATTAACTGTCAGAGTACCAGTTAAACCTGTCACCTCAATGATGGCATCCGTAGTGGCACTAAATCCGGCGGTAGCGTCGTTAATAGCGACAAAGCTGCGACTACCAAAGGTAAATTGAGCAGCAGAGTTAGCTGTAAACACAGCAGTAGTTAACCTAGCTGCAATTCCGGTTGCATCAAGTGTTGTCACAGATCCGGCATTAGAGAATCCGCTGCGGGCAGTGGAAACGGTGAATTATCAAAAACAATTGTGGGGGTAGCTCCCTACGAGGAATTCACCACAGCTTTAAACAACATACTTTAACATTCTTCAGGGGGTTTTTCCATGCAGAGAGCGTATATATTTCCATGTCCTAATTAACGCAAAGGTATCAAGCTGTCGCCAGTAGTTTCCAAATCAACCGCAAGGAGAGATGATACTTATAACTAATAGATTAGTGTGTTTTAGATAAGGTATTGTTTTGAAGTAAAAATTTAATTTTGGGTTTTATTCTACCATTTTAGGAAAGCAAGCTAGAACCAAAATTACTTTTTAAATTCCGCTATCACATCTTCATAAATATCTGCCATTGTCAAAGTTAACTTCACTGAATCTAAATGTAATTTATCATCTTTTCCTAATACTTCCGTTGACCAATTTCCTTGATCATCTTGACGATAAACTTCTACTTTTATTTGATTTTGGTAAATTAGAACATATTCCTTTAGACTCTCTATAGTTTGATAATTAATGCGTTTTTCACGTTTGTCTATTGTTGCTGTGGAATTAGATAAAACTTCTATAATCAAATTAGGACGAGTTTTAAAGTACCTTTCCTTATCTTCAGGATCACAAGTAACAATAATATCAGGATAGTAGAATATATTAGCATTCCTGATTTTAACTTTTACTTTCATATCTGACACGAAAGCACGACAGGAACTCCCACGCAAATGGGGACGTAGTATAGCGTAAATATTACCAGCTATCAGGTTATGTTCTTCGCTTGCACCCGCCATTGCAAAAACTTGTCCCGCCACATATTCATGGCGAATATCGCTAGATTTTTCAGCTTCTAGGTATTGTTCAACACTAAAAATACTTAATGGAGATTGCATAATTTTGATTTGATGGCTGAGAAATTAGGTATAATTCTATTTTATTATATTAAAAAAACTTCCCATGAGCCAAACTGCGATAAATCTCGTTGCTATATCTATTTTCCTGATGACTTTTTCCACTTTATTAGGACCGTTAATACATCTTTCTCCCACAATACCAGCTTTAGCTACAGTGACGTTTTTAGGAATTGCAACTTTAGATAATTTCAGTTTTCAAGGTAAGGGAGGAACGATATTTTTAGACTTCCTGGCACGATTTTCTCCAGAATATAAAGAACGCATTTTACATCATGAAGCGGGTCATTTTCTCGTGGCTCACTTGTTAGAAATCCCCATAACTGGCTATACTCTTAGTGCATGGGAAGCTTGGAAACAAGGACAACCAGGACAAGGAGGGGTATCAATAGATGATAAAGGGTTAACAACGCAAATAGAAAAAGGTGAAATTAGTACCCAAATTTTAGAGCGCTATTGTACAATTTTAATGGCGGGAATTGCTGCGGAAACTTTGATCTTTGATGCTCCTCAAGGTGGTGATGATGATAAAATTAAGTTAATGCAATTTTTACAAGTTATTGGTCTTTCTGAGCATATTTATCAGCAAAAACAACGCTTTCATTTGCTTCAATCTAAAAATCTGATTCAGGAGAATTGGGAAAGTTATCAAGCTTTGGTGGAAGCAATGAAAAAAGGGGTTGATGTTGAAGAGTGTAAAAAGGTGATTCGTGAGAGTGCGGCATAATAGAAATATAAATTATAGCTTGAGGACAGTGAAAAATGTATCAAACAGATCCGCCACTTTCCCCTAAAGAAACATTACCCACAATGTATGATCTACCGAGTGAAGATCCAGAGGAGAAAGGTTTGCCAGATCAATTCCATTTATTGCAACCACAATTATTATCAGAAACATTTGCACCTGCTAATTATCACAGTCAGGAAATATTTACAGGTAGTGACATGAATCTGTATTATGATTCTCGTCATCCATTGTGGTATAAACGTCCTGATTGGTTTGCGGTTTTAGGTGTACCATATTTATATGGTGATCATCAAGATTTAAGATTAAGTTATGTAGTGTGGCAAGAAGCTGTTAATCCCTATATTATCGTTGAATTGCTATCACCAGGAACAGAAAAAGAAGATTTAGGTCAAACATTGCGAGATGTGGAAAAACCCCCTGTTAAATGGGAGATTTATGAGCAGATTTTAAGAGTACCTTATTACGCAATTTTTGATCGTTATCAATCTGAGTTTAGAATGTTTCAGTTAAATGGCGATCGCTATACTGAAGCAAATTTAACAAATTCCCGCTTCTGGATACCCAGTATAGAATTAGGTTTAGGAGTTTGGGAAGGAAGTTATAAAAACGTCAATATGCCTTGGTTGCGTTGGTATGATAAAAATGGTAATTGGGTATTAACTCCCGCAGAATGGGAAAAACAACGCGCAAATCAAGAAAAACAACGCGCAGACCAAGAAAAACAACGCGCAGATCAAGAAAAACAACGCGCAGATCAAGAAAGACGAAAAACAGAAAAATTAATTGCACAATTGCGTGCTTTAGGTGTTGAACCAGAGATAAATTAAATAGACATCTTTGGTCATTAAATGTGCATAACCTGGAACTCTTGTAGGGACAATTCATGAATTGTCCTTACGATAATTTTCACAAGATGTCTAATATTTTTATATCCAATCTCCATCAGATCCTTGGAAATATAATTAAAGTATAGGAATTGATGGTAATTTCTATACTAATCTGTCATGGGAAATTCTGACAAAAAATGCTGAAAGCTGAATATTTTTCATCTTTGCTGTCATAAGTTATAAATAGTAATGATGCTTTTTGCAGATTTTCCTCAATTAATTAAATTTGATTTCTTAAACACTCATGTCTTCAACTCTCCAGTTTCTTAGCGGTAACGATATTCGTCAATTATTCCTCGACTTCTACACACAGCGAGAACACCAACCGCTTCCAAGTGCTTCCCTTGTTCCTGAAGATCCTACTGTGCTGCTGACTATAGCAGGTATGTTACCATTTAAGCCGATTTTTCTGGGACAACGGACACCGGAATTTAAACGCGCTACAACTTCCCAAAAGTGCATTCGTACCAATGATATCGAAAATGTGGGACGCACTAAACGCCATCATACATTTTTTGAGATGTTGGGGAATTTTAGCTTTGGTGATTATTTTAAAGCCCAAGCGATCGCCTGGGGTTGGGAATTATCTACTCAAGTGTTTGGGATTTCCCCTAAAAATCTCGTTGTCAGTGTGTTTGAAGAAGACGACGAAGCTTTTGCTATTTGGCGCGACCATATTGGTGTAACAGAAAAACGCATCAAGCGCATGGGTGCTGATGATAATTTCTGGGTATCAGGTATTACTGGTCCCTGTGGTCCTTGTTCGGAAATTTATTATGATTTTCACCCGGAATTAGGTGATGATCATATTAATTTAGAAGATGATGGGCGTTTTATCGAGTTTTATAACTTGGTATTTATGCAATATAATCGGGATGCTTCAGGAAATTTAACGCCGTTACAAAATCAAAATATTGATACGGGAATGGGTTTGGAAAGAATGGCGCAAATCCTCCAAAAAGTTCCTAATAATTATGAAACAGATTTGATTTTCCCAATTATCGAAACTGCGGCGAAAATTGCCAAAATTGATTATCACAAAGGTGATGAAAATACGAAAGTTTCTTTAAAGGTAATTGGTGATCATGTGCGTGCTGTAGTTCACATGATTGCTGATGAAATTCGCGCTTCTAATGTTGGTAGGGGTTATGTTTTACGGCGCTTAATTCGTCGGGTAGTTAGACATGGCCGATTAATAGGAATTGCTGGGGAATTTATTAACCAAGTTGCAGAAACCGCAATTTCTCTTTCCGAATCAATTTACCCCAATTTGCGACAAAGAGAAACTGCTATTAAAGCGGAATTACAAAGAGAAGAAGTTAACTTCTTGAAAACTCTTGATAGAGGTGAAAAGCTATTAGCTGAAATTATCCAAGATATCAAACAAAAAGGATTAACTTCTATTAGTGGGGAAAGTGCTTTTACTCTCTATGATACCTACGGTTTCCCCTTAGAATTAACCCAAGAAATCGCAGCCGAAAATAACCTCACTGTTGATGTTGATGGTTTTAATGCAGAAATGCAAAAACAGGTAGAACGAGCAAAAGCAGCACACGAAACTATTGATTTAACTGTACAAGGTTCTTTGGATAAACTTGCAGAACATATTCACTCTACACAATTCATTGGTTATACCCAATTAACAACTACTGCAAAAATCGAAGTTTTGTTAGTTGCTGGTGTTTCCCAAGAAGCAGCAGAAGCAGGAACAGAAGTACAAATTGTTCTCGATAAAACTCCTTTTTATGCTGAATCTGGGGGACAAATTGGGGATAAGGGATATATTAGTGGTGATGGTGTTTTAGTCAGAATTGAAGATGTGAAAAAAGAATCTGATTTCTTTATTCATTTTGGATATATTGAACGTGGTACAATTAGGATTAGTGACAATATTACCGCCCAAATTGATCGGGGTTGTCGTCGTCGCGCTCAAGCTAATCACACAGCAACTCATTTATTACAAGCTGCATTAAAGAAAGTTGTTGATGAAGGAATTTCTCAAGCTGGTTCTTTGGTTTCTTTTGATAGATTGCGGTTTGATTTTAATTGTCCTCGCGCTTTAACCGGTGAGGAAGTTATCCAAATTGAAGAATTAGTAAATAGTTGGATTTCTGAAGCCCATGGTGCTACAATCGAGGAGATGCCCATAGCAGAAGCAAAAGCGAAAGGTGCAGTGGCCATGTTTGGGGAAAAATACGGTGATCAAGTGCGCGTGATTGATTTCCCAGGTGTTTCCATGGAATTATGTGGGGGAACTCATGTTAATAATACGGCGGAAATTGGCGTTTTTAAAATCATTTCTGAAGCGGGAGTTGCTTCCGGGGTGAGAAGAATAGAAGCGGTTTCTGGGGCGGCGGTATTGGATTATTTGAATGTGCGTGATATAGTAGTCAAAGATTTGTGCGATCGCTTTAAGGTCAAACCCGAAGAAATACCCGACAGAATCACCACTTTACAAACCGAACTTCGCAACAATGAAAAAGAAATTCAAAGCCTGAAATCACAAATAGCAATTGTTAAATCTGACAGCTTATTACAAACTGCGGAAATAGTAGGAGAACATAAAATTATTGTTGCTCAAATGGCAGATATTGACCCAGAATCATTAAAAGATGCTGCGGAAAGATTACTGCAAAAAATCGGTAATGGGGCGGTGGTTTTAGGTTCTATTCCCGAAGCCGGAAAAGTGAGTATCGTTGCAGCTTTTAGTTCTGAAGTGAATCACAAAGGTGTCCAAGCGGGGAAATTTGTGGGAACGATAGCGAAAATTTGTGGAGGTGGAGGTGGTGGAAAACCCAATCTCGCGCAAGCTGGGGGACGTGACGCAAGTAAATTACCGGAGGCTTTAGAAACAGCGAAAAATGATTTGTTAGCAGCGTTGAAATAGGATTTAGATCCCCGATTTTTTAATAGAAGTCGGGGATTTGAATTTATATTGTCACTGCAACTTTACCAACTTCTGTAGAAGGTTTGGGTATAGGTTTTCCATCTTCTTTCAATACTTCCAAATACAATTCTATAGCTTCTTTAATATTTTCTTGTACTTCTGCTAAAGTATCCCCAATGCTGACACAACCGGGTAAGTCAGGAACATAAGCACCCCAGTTTGTTTGACCACGTTCATAAATTACTGTGTATTCAATCATTATATTTCTCCTAATTTTGCTTGCTTCCAAATTGATGAAAGTGTACCTATGGGAATATCATCACTTGGTTTTCCAGGTACAACTACGATACCTGATTTATTTTCATTTTTGAGGATACGATGACTACCTCTAATGCGATCTATATACCAACCATCTTCTTCTAGGATTTTGAGAACTTCTTTAACTTTTATTGTTTACTATCATAGCGTGATTAGTGATTTATTCTGTTTAGAGAAACAGCACTAAGTAGGTGGACAGAGAAAAACCTAAGTATGTAACAAAAAGTAAAGTTGCCCAAAACCTCTTGTCTGTTCCCTGTTCCCTTGTCATAACGACAATTTTCAACGCCAACCTACTACAGAGGTTGTGTGTTAAATTTTATTAAATCCATATAAATTACTACATTTAGTATGATACAATATAAGTATTAAAAAACTTACCGGATAACTCTAATCATGATGATAATACAAAAAATCAATGAATATCAAAAATATTCATTTGAGCAAAAAACTATTCTTAGAGGAGCATTCACAAAGATAGACAGAGAAATAAAACGGATAAGATGGATGATTTATGAACAAAAAGGTTTTTGGATATTTAAAACCCATATATATTCTAAGGAGACTTTAATTAATGAATTACATTATGGAAAAATTGTAAAAATACTGGATAATGTTGAGCATCTCACAATGACGTGGAATGGACATGGTATTTTAACTCGTGATGGTATTGATTTTTTAAACCTAAAGCGCAAGGATATTCTAACGGAACTTGACAATATTCATAATGAAATAGCTAGGAGAGATCCAACTTGGTGGGAGCAAATTTACGGTATTTTTATAGAGTTTACAAATTTTGTGAGAAATCATATTCCTCAATTTGCAATCGGTTTTCTCATGGGAGTTGCAAAGTATCCAGTTCTTCAGCCTTTAGTTAGTTTATTTTTACCATCTCCTAACTTTTCTAGTGTTGAAACTAAACTATTGGAACAAGCAATAGAAGATTATATAGATATTAATGCTGATGCTATAGACTAATTTATCCCCTTAGATACCCCACTTGTAAAAGAAATCAGGTATCTGAATGTTATAATAATTCTACTATCATTATTTCTCTGTTGTCTTCATTGAAAAAACTATGTTAAAAAGTGTAAAAATAGAGAATTTTCGAGGTTTCAAGTCTTTTGAACTTCAGCAATTAGGCAGAATTAACTTACTGGTTGGTGAAAATAATAGCGGAAAAACATCAATACTAGAAGCTATTCAGCTTTTATCTTCACGAACTAATCTTGAGCCACTTGGTGAAATAATGATTAACAGAGGGGAGTATTTTTGGAGTAATCATAATAAAAGAGATCGTCAAGTTGATATTCGGCATTTTTTTTATGGTCATCAAATTGAAGATAAGAGTAAATTTTCTATTTCAGGTATTAATGACAATACTCAAGAAGAGCTTGATGTATTGATACATACTCCATATTTACCTGAGTCCATTATTTATAAAGAAGATACTTCTTTTGATAAGTTAAATGAACTCATTCTTTCTTTTAAATGGAAAATTGGGCAACAACAATTTGTCATTTTACGAGAAATATCACGTGATAGTGGTATTTCAGTTGAATCTCTTAGATTGTCGCGTAATCGCAATAAAGAAGAAAGTTTATCTATAAAACTAAAAACACAATTTGTTAAATCATCTTCTTTAAAAACAGAAGAAATGATTGATTTATTTGATCAATTAGTATTAACACCTGAAGAAAACATTGTAGCGGAAGCATTAAATAAAATAGACTCAAAAATTAAACGTATTGCTCCTATTAGTTCTCAAAAATTGAGGTATTCACCAGATTCACGGGGTGGTTTTCTGGTGCTTCTGGCTGATGGTAAGCGTGTACCAATTGGCAGTATGGGAGATGGAATTTGGCGAATATTAGGACTTGCACTAGCTATAGTATCAGCTAAAGATGGATATTTATTTGTAGATGAAATAGATACTGGACTTCATTTTACTGCAATGTCTGATATGTGGAAAATGATTTGGGATACAGCGAAAAGACTAAATGTCCAAGTTTTTGCCACTACACATAATAGTGATTGTTGGCAGAGTTTAGCTGATATTGCAAAAACAGAAAATGTAACTAATGATGGTATTAGAATTCATAGAATTGAAAAAGGTAAAGAAAAAAGTATAGTTTTTAATGAAGCACAAATTGTTATTGCTGCTGAAAGAGAATTAGAGGTACGTTAGCAATGGCAAAACATTATCACCCCAAAAGTCTATTAGTTGAAGGTCAAGATGATTTACGAGTCATACCAGAATTAATTGAAAAAAATGGAATTTATTGGGGAGCGAAAAAAGAGGAAGCAATTATATCAATTCAAGAATGTGGAGGTTATGAAAATATTACTTATGACCTGATATATACAGAATTACAAACTGGAAGATGTACACATTTAGGTTTAATGGTAGATGCAGATGATAATGCGTCTTTACGTTGGCAAAGTATCAGAAATGCTTGTTTGCAAATTGAAAGTATTTCTCATCTTCCTGAACAAATACCAGAAACAGGATTAATTATTAATACACAAGATGATAAGAAAATTGGTGTTTGGATTATGCCAGATAATATTATCGAAGGGATGTTAGAAACATTTTTAGGTTATATGATTCCAGAACAGGGAGAATATATTTGGCAATATGCACAGGATGTAGCAAGAGAAGCAAAAAATAAAGGTGCAACATTCAAAGAATCTTATATTGATAAAGCGGAAATTTATACCTGGTTAGCATGGCAAGATGAACCAGGTAGACAAATACATCAAGCCATCAAGTATAATATTTTAAATCCGCAGACTCCCAAGGTGCAGGGTTTTATTAATTGGTTTAAGGATTTGTACGATTTGTAATTTCAAAATTTAAAGACAAAAATATCACCATAAATTTTTTGTCAAATCAAACAAACTGCTAGACTATAATTATAACTTAGTTGAGCAAGTAGAAGCGATCGCCTACATTGACAACCCATAAAACCTATAAATTAAAATTATGACCCTCGCACAAGAAACACCCTACTATTCACCCCAAGAATACCTAGAATTAGAGGTAAACTCAGAAATACGTCACGAATATATCAACGGATTAATTATACATAAGACAGGTGGAACACCCAATCACAACCAACTTGCACTTAATTTCAGTGGTACACTCAATTATCTTCTTAAACGTCAACCTTATCAAGTCTTTGTCACAGATCAACGTCTTTGGATTCCCAGCAGAAAAATTCATACCTATCCTGATATTATGGTCGTGAAAACTCCCTTAGAATATCAAGAAGGAAGAACCGACACTTTAGTAAATCCTGTAATGATTGCCGAAGTCTTATCAAAATCTACTAAAGGCTATGATAGAGATGAAAAATTTGCAGCTTATCGGACAATTACCACCTTACAAGAATATATTTTAATCGATCAGTACACAATGCACATTGAACAATATTGTAAAACCGATAATAATCAATGGATATTTTCCGAATTTACAGATGGAAATATCAACTTAAATCTAGCCTCTATTTCCTGTCAAATGATATTATCAGATATTTATGATAAAGTAGATTTCAACATACAAGAATAAAAATAAAAACCTCAATCTGCGCCTCTGCGTGAGATCATCATAATTATAAATATCAAAGGAGTCAATAAAAATGAGTCGCATTAATCCCTATAGATTACAAATGCAAATTACCCAAATGTTCGCCCAAGGACAATCATTTTTTGCACTTACTAAAGTCCAAGATTGGTTAAAAGAACATAATCACAATCCTTTAGATTATGAGGTTATCTTCCACAAAAAACCCGCACCTCCCGGTTCTCAAGAAGTCATGGTCATAGAAATAGAACTCAAACGTAAGGACGGACAACCTGTAGATTCTTGGTTACAACAACAAGCAAATTTATAAGCCTAATTAGTGAAAATCATCAATCTTAAATCCCTGCATTTTGAGAAAATCAGGGATGAAAAATTATCTATAAAAATTATCTAAATCCGCTATTACCTTGTAAACCTCCTGTATGTATTAATAGTAAAGATTCGGACTTGAAAAAACCTTCTTTGATTAAATCCATAACTCCATAAAACATTTTTCCGGTATATATATAATCTAAAGGTATGTGATGTTGTTGTTCAAAATTATCACAAAATAGTTTTAATTCATCTTTTACTTGAGCATAACCACCAAAATGATAATTACAAATTAATTCCCAATGTGCGGGAGAATTAACAGGTGTAGGTAAGTCAGAATTTAGATAATTTCTGAGTAAATTATTAATATCTTGATTGAGAAAATCACCACCTTTTAAAACAGGAAAACCAATCACTTTTTGTGGTTGATTTAATGATAGTGTTATCCCTGCTAATGTTGTTCCTGTACCACAAGCTAAACAAACAGTATTAAAGTCTTTAATTGTTTCTAATATCTCTATACAACCACGCATACCGTTTAAATTACAACCACCTTCAGGAATAATAAATACTTTCCCAAATCGCTGTTTTAATTGGTTTTGTAATTCCTCTGTATGGCGTTGTTTATATGTCTGACGATCAATATATACTAATTCCATACCTTGTGTAACTGCAAATTGTAAAGTAGGATTTAAAGGGATATTTTCTTCTCCACGAATTACTCCAATAGTGCGGAAACCAAATATATTTCCTGCGGCTGCGGTAGCATAAATATGATTAGAATAAGCACCACCAAAAGTCAGAATTGTGGATAAATTTCTCTGTTTAGCTTCGACAAGGTTATATTTTAGCTTAAACCATTTATTACCGTTAATTTGGGGGTGCATCAGATCAAGACGCAAGATGTATATTTTAACACCTGCTTTGTCAGCAATTGGCATATTAATTTTTTGAATGAGTGGTGGAAAAAAAATTGACGACATTTCCAAAATAAGATAATTAAATATATGTGTTACCAAAATCGAATTGGGTAAAATTCTTTTTTGATCTACACCACTGATATATTGAAAATATTACTTTTTTCAGTTGGGCAGAAATGATCCCATTTGCTCAAATTTGCGGTTTCACTGATGTTGTCAAGTTAAAATTAATGTAACGTTATCAATAATATAGCAATTCTTGATCATGTCTAATCAACGCCTAATTCAAAGTATATACACAGATGGTGCTTGTACAGGTAATCCTGGTCCTGGGGGTTGGGGTACAGTTATCTATTTCTGTGATGGTTCAGTTCACGAAATGGGTGATTCATTCCAGCATACCACTAATAATAAAATGGAAATGCAAGCGGCGATCGCGGCCTTGGAATTTTTTAAATCATCTGGACAAACTCAACCTATTACCCTGTACACTGATAGTGAATATCTGATTAATTCTATTACTAAATGGATGCCCGGTTGGAAAAGGAAAGGCTGGAAAAAATCAGATGGTAATCCTGTACAAAATCAAGACCTTTTGGAAACCCTCGATCAACTTAATAGCCAATTGATAAAATGGCAGCACGTTCGCGGACATTCTGGTAATATTGGTAATGAACGCTGTGATGCGATCGCTCGCTGCTTCGCTAATGGTAAAACCCCTAACCTACAACAGTTATTCTCCAACTCTGTTTACGAAACTTTACCTAAAATCAGTGAAATGAGTGAATCACTAGTATCTGATTATCCGATCAACTCTACAATAATAATTAATCAAAATACACTGGAAAGCAGTTCATCTGTATCAGATATAACCATTATGGAACCTTCTACCGCTCCAACCGCGACTACAACCAACGAACAACCCATTGAAATGAGGGTTTCACAACTTCGTAACTTAGTGGAAACTTTGCGTATTGCGGACGAAATTGCCGAAAAAGGCTACCTAATCACCAGTTCAGAATTAGCAGACTTAATGAGTGTTCACTCTAGCGCCGTTACTAGCAGAGGTGATGAATGGCGCTGGCGAAATTGGATAGTTTCACGGGTAAGACGTGAAGGTAATCAAATTCTTTGGGAACTTGAACGTGGAGACAAAATAGAAACCGAAGTAGAGTAAATTACCCACCACTTCCCTTCGGGTAAGTGGGGGCTTTTAAAGCCCAGAGTTTACCCGACTAAGTGTTAAATCACTACGATTTTCAGGTCATCTCACCTACAAATACGCAGCCAGTTTGTAGCTGCTGAGGTTAACAGTTAAACAGGCTTATTGGGTTAATCCAGTGCTGTTAGCGTAAAAAGCCTTTAAATCTTTGTCCAGGCTAACATTACCCGCAAGGAGGGACAATATGTCCAAAGTATTTGTTTTAGATACCAACTTCACGCCATTAAACCCAATTCATTCAGCACAAGCTAGACAACTATTGAGAAACAAAAAATCAGCAATATTTAGACAGTTTCCGTTCACAATTATTCTCAAAAAATCCCGTCCTGACTCCCCAGTATCGTCGCTAAGGCTAAAGATTGACCCTGGTGCAAAATTCACGGGAATG
>NZ_JACJPZ010000033.1:0-51493 GCF_014696335.1 Dolichospermum sp. FACHB-1250 | reverse complement strand
AAGGGTGTTATTAGCACCGTTACCAGTGATGGTGTTATTAGCAGTGTTACCAGTACCGTTAATGGCTGCTGTTCCTGTTAAAGTCAGGTTTTCCACGTTAGCAGGCAAAACAGTGTAAGTAACACTAGATTGAACGGTATCTATACCTGCGTTGGTAAGTTCAGTAATGGTGTCAGTGGTGCTATCTACAATGTAAATATCATCCCCTAAACCACCAATTAAGGTATCTGTACCTGCACCACCGTCAAGGGTATCATTACCTTCACCACCATCAAGAGTATCATTACCTGCCAAGCCGAAGATCTGATCATTTCCAGCATATCCATACAGAAGATCATTCCCAGCAGCACCGGATAAAGTGTCATTTCCGGCAGTACCCTCAAGAGATGGGTCAAAGAACAACGAATAACCAACTGCTGCTTGACCACTTGGTTGACTGATTTTTAACTGATAGTTTTGCCCATCTTCCGCAGAATACTGGATTTTTAGTTCACCCGTACCAGTTTGAGAAGCGATCGCTGTTGAATTTCCCACCCGGAAAAGTTCTGCACTCACACTTGAACTACCAGCAATGCTAACAATAACTTGTCCAGGTTTTGCAGTGAGACTTCTGGCACTAGCAAAATTAAAGAAATCTGGGTTTGTGGCATCAATCCTCAGTCCAGGGACCCGTAAATCACTTAAAATCACTCCCAAATCTTCCGACTTACCAGAGCGATTATTAGCCCCCACCCAGTCATTGCCATTAGTAACTGTTCCCGGTGCGTCTATACTCAAAGAGTAATCAGGGACAACCGTTGTACCATTCCCCGTCACCTTAATTAAATATTCTCCCGCAGCCAACCCCGTTAAAGAGACAATTTCTTGTCCCGAACCAGTATTAGAGGTAAGTTGCTGTTGTTGACCATTAGCATTAGTGTAACGGAGTGACAGAGATAGACTTTGTCCATTGATTGGACTATAGTTGACCTTAACGCGATCGCCAGTTGCTCCAGTTTGGTTAATAGTAAAACGGAACCAGTCCTGATCACCAGCTTGATGAATATTCAAGCGATTAAAAGTATGACCATCACCAATCAAAGTCTGTAAATTATAAGCAGTAGCCGCTAAATCATTCGACTCCGACCAATCTAAAGACCAGTCTGGAGCAGAACCACTCCGGCCACCAGTCCGCGTAGTAAAGCTTTGGAGATAATCTTTCCAACCAGTAGCCGTAAAGAAGGATTGATAACCATTTAGATAACTACTGTCGAGACTTGAGCCAGGTGCAGGAAGATAAATTGACAGTCCTTGGGTATCAAACTGGTCAGTTGTATCAGCAATCACCAAATTATTCAAAGCAGTGATTACCAATTGGGCATTAGTGCGAATAACTTGGGTAATACCACTATTATTAGCGATCGCTCCCATATACTGCCCCAAGTCCCGGAACTCTTGGTAACTAAACCCCGTAGCAGAATCACGGGCTGCTTGCAACTTAGTCCAATCACTAGCCGTGGCACTAGTGCTGACACTGGTTGTAAAGTTCCTTAGTGCCGTTGTGAAAGCATTAAATTGAGTTGTGTCAGTAGCTGAAAGCGTATCTGCTCCACCTGCACTTCCCTGATATTGATTTTGAAAACTCGTAACCAGTCCCGAAGCCAGAGATTGAGCAGTGACTTGACTGGGATTAGTGAATAAAGTATTAAAGGCAGTAGTGTAATCATAGCCATCTCCACCCACAACTTCCTCAGAAGCAACAAACACCCTAGCGTAATCCTTCAAAGCGAAGCCAACTTCCGCCATCGCCATCAAACAAGCATCAAAAGCCAGCACACTAATATTAATACCCGCTGACTTGAGAGTATTCAAAGCTGTAGCTAACTCACTAGTAGTCAGATTATCACTAGTCGTACCATCAGAGTTATCATAGTTAAAACCATAGACCCCACCACCATGGTCCCACATCACCAAAGCGTAATTATTAGCAGGAGCATTAGTTGTTGCCCATTGTACGAAATTAACTAAAGTATTTGGACTACCCGTATTTTGTTCACCAATGCGTTCAAAAGGAGTAACAACCGTATTTCTATTAGTATCCGGCCGAATAATCGCCCGACCCGTATCACCCCAAGCCGCACTTCCACCAGTAGCATAAGTTGTCTCCTGAGAACTTTGATCCCAAAGAGCCGCAAAATTAACGGTACTAGGTAAACGAGAAGCAGCCACCTCCATTTCATTAATATCTTTAAAGGCATAGTAGTCTAAATCACTTGCCGTTATATAGGCCATTACCGTCCAATCATTGCGGTTATTGGGTTGGTTGCCTTGGGTTGGGGCATCAATATTCAGTTGATAGGAATTGGTAGCAGTTCCATTACCATAGACATGAGCATAGTAAGTACCCGCAGCTAGTCCATTCAAAGAAACGCTTTCATTATTACTAGTCCCTACAGAACTGCTAACCAGGACTTGACTACCGTTTTGTTCTCGATACAGTTTTAGCTGTAAATCACCAAGGCTATTCTCAAATTGCAGACTAATGGAATTAGAATTTGTGCCTATTGCCGTTGTGGTAAACTTGAAATAATCCACATCACTGCTATGGATAGTAGCAGCAATATTAGTCACCCCGTCTACCAAATTTAAATTAGTTGCCGTAGCAAAACTATTATTGGGTTCAAAGTCATCAGCAGCAACAGAAGTGTCCGGGGCAATTACAGAAAGATTATATTGGGGGTTGAGCGCACCATCGTAACCATAAACCTTAACCGTGTAAGTTCCAGCAGCCAAACCATTGAGACTAATCTCTTCAAAGTCTTCCGTACCTTCAGACTTGCCAATCTCTTGACCGCTTTGATTATACAGAACCAAGTCTATATCACCCTGGTCGTGGCTAAAATCAATGCGAACCTTATTAGCTGCTTGTCCTGGCCGTAATGTTGTAAACTTAAACCAATCCTGATCTGTGTCCGTATGGATAGACAGGTTATTGAGATTACGAGTACCATCCACAGTTCGTAAATCGTAAGCTGTGCTAATGGTGTTATTCGCTTCTGCAAAGTCCCCTTGATTAATTGTACCAGTATTCAGCGTAAGCGCGTAAAGGGGATTAGTCGCGCCATTAACTCCACTAACGCGAACATAATAACTGCCCGCTGTTAAACCAGCCAAACTAACTTGCTCATTATCACCACTATTATTAGAACTATCCACTAAATAGCTTTGATATTGACTAGCAGGGGTATTAATCGCAAAAGCCTCAAACAGTTCTAATTGTAAATCCCCCAAATTGTTATCAAAGCTAATAGCAACTTGACCCTCTTCTCCACTACCGCTAAGTTCAAACTTAAACCAGTCCGTATCAGTAGAAGTGTGAATAGACAGATTTTCCAGTGGGTTATCAATCCGGTTAGTTACAGTCCGAACAGGAGGACTACTTCCAGCAGCGGGATTATAACCATTGCTATAGGGATTGTCACGACCTGTGTAAACATTATTATTCGCCGCATTAGAACCAACAGCGCCGTCATTACCAGCATTTCTGCTTGTCCTATTCCGCAAATTGTATGCTACTGCTGGAGAATCATTAGGCTCTAAAGCATCTGGTCGTAAAGCAGCAGGACCATCAATCACTAAACTGTAATTAGGATTAGTTGCTCCACCAACTCCCGACACTCTAACGTAATAAGTTCCTATTCCCTTACCCGCTAAAGAGATTTCTTCAAAATTACTACCCGTGTCAGCATTATAAACCTGACCATCAGCACCGATTAACTGTAAAGCCAGATTACCTACAGCATTTTCAAAATTAATCCGTACCGATTGACCCAGCACAGGAGCAGTTGTTAAATTGAACTTAAACCAATCTACATCTGTACTAGTATGAATGGATAGATCCTCTTGAGTAACTATACCATCAATAGTCCTTAAATTGTATGCAGTCACCTGGGTATTATTGGGTGTACTGGCATCAATAACATCCGCAACAGCGGTTTCTGGAGCATCAATAACCAAGCGATAACTGGGATTAACAGTCGCGCTAGTTGCCCCAAATACCCTGACATAGTAAGTTCCCTGGGCCAGGTTTTCTAAAGAAACTTGCTCACGGTTGGCATTATAGTTTGATGTATATTGTTGACCATTAGCACCAATAACCAACAAACTTAAATCACCCAAACTATTGTCAAATTCAACCGTAACTGCATCCCCAGCCTTACCTTGACCAACAGTAGTGAACTTAAACCAGTCCTGATCTCCGGCTACATGAATTGAGTAATTTTCAGCAATGAATTGTCCCTGTATTTCCCGTAAATCATAAGCGGTGGCTTGAGTATTATTAGCTTCTGCTGCATCACCCGCTGGTTCATTACTATCAGGTGCATTGATGATTAAATCGTATGCTGGGTTAGTCGCACCATTGTAGCCAAATACCTTGAGCAAATATGTCCCCACCGCTAAACCGTTGAGGTCAAACAACTCATAATCGTCAACTGAGTTAGAATTACGCAACCGGGTTGTTCCCGTTGCGTCATATAACTCCAAGTCAAGATCCCCCAAGTCATGACTAAAAATAATTCCCACATTATTTTCTGCCGTACCAGCACGGGTAATCGTAAACTTGAACCAATCCTGATCACCTGTGGTAATTGATAGGGGTTGGGAATTAACAGTAGCAGAATCCCACCAACCGTTAATAGTTCGCAAATCTTTGGCTGTTGCAGCGGTATTATTCGTTTCTGCCCAATCTCCCGTTACCCCTTGAGGTGGGTTGATAAATAGACTATAATCAGGATTAACAGCACCGTTATAACCATAGACTTGCAGATAATAACTGCCAGCAGTTAGTCCCTCTAGGGAAATCGTTTCTTGATTATCTACCCCTGTAGAACTACTGAGGAAATTACCATTACTATCATACAGCCCAATATCCAAATCCCCTTGAATATGGGTAAAGTCAATGCCCACAGAATTGGTTTCATTACCTGCGGTTGCTAAAGTAAATTTAAACCAGTCAACATCACTACTAGTATGAATTGAGAGATTACCACGGTTAAAGGCGCTCGTTAGAGTTCCTAAATCCGTCGCTTCTGCTTGGGTATTATTAGATTCCGCACTGTCTCCAGAGGGGTTTAACGCAGTCCAAGGTGCATTAACAAAAAGAGAGTATTCCGGGTTTGTAGCATTGTTATAGCCAAAAACTCGCAGATAATAGTCCCCAGCCACCAAACCATCAAGACTAATTTCCTCGCTGTTGGTGACACAATTAGAGTAGTCTAGTTGAGTTCCCGTAGCGTCATATAGTTCAAAATCTATATCACCCTGATCATGCTCAAACTCAATTTTGGCATAGTGAGTATAATCTCCTGCACCAGCAATGGTGAACTTATACCAGTCCTCATCTCCAGTTGTATAAATAGATAAAGGACGAGCGGGATTATCTAATGCTAATATCTGTTCTCCAGCCTGTAATAATGCATTCAAGTTCGTGGCGGTTGCACGGGTATTATTTGGCTCAAAAGTATCAACAATTGTGGCAGGAGGAGCATTGATAGTTAAGGTATAATCTGGATTAACGGCACCATTGTAACCATAGATGTTAACCCTGTAAGTACCAGCAGCCAAACCATCGAGACTGATTTCTTCAGCATCATCAATGCCTGTGGAACTACCGACTTCAATGCCATTGAGGTCATAAAGTTTGAAGTCTACATCCCCCAGAGAGTGAGTAAACTCAATCCGCACATAATCACTTTCCGTTCCCGCATTAGCTATAGTGAATTGAAACCAATCTTGATCACTAGAAGTATGAAGAGAAAGATTGTCAATTACCCTTAACCCGGTGATTTGTCCTAAATTAGTCGCCGTAGTATTGGTATTATTTACTTCGTAAGCATCCCCACCAGGAGCATTGATAGTTAAGGAATAGTTGGGATTAGTTGCACTATTGTAACCATAGACCTGAACAAAGTAGTCACCAGCAGCAAGTCCTTGTAAACTAATTTCTTCCTCATCTCCAACCCCGGTTGAACTAGCTACCTCAACATTGCTGGCATTATAGAGTTTGACATCTACATCACCAAGGCTATGAGTAAAAGCTATCTTGAGGAAATTTCCCTCACTACCTGTAGTCCCTAGCCGGAATTTAAACCAATCTTGATCACCAGAAGTTATTGAGAGGTTTTCCCACTCACGAATACCGCTAATTAAACCAAAGTCTTTAGCGGTTAGTTGAGTGTTATTTGGCTCAAATTCATCGCCTGTAATTGTTGTTGTTGGTAGACTGGTTTGTAAACTATAGGTATTGGTCGCGCCATTATAACCATAAACCTGAACGAAGTAGTCACCCGCAGCCAGTTCTTCTAAGGAAATTAACTCTTCATCACCTGTACCTGCTGAGCTGGTAATGTAAGTTCCATCTGCTTGATAGAGTCTTAGGTCTATGTCTCCTGAACTGCCAGGAAAGTTAATTTTGACGTAGTTGCTGCTTGTTCCGGTGTCTAGCAAGGTAATCTTAAACCAATCTTCATCGCTACTACTGTCAATGGTGAGATTACTCCAAGATTGACTTACAGACCCTAGTGAAGCAGCGGCGCTTTGAGTATTATTTGGCTCAAATTCATCCCCTGTAATTGTTGTTGTTGGTAGACTGGTTTGTAAACTATAGGTATTGGTTGCGCCATTATAACCATAAACCTGAACGAAGTAGTCACCCGCAGCCAGTTCTTCTAAGGAAATTAACTCTTCATCACCTGTACCTGCTGAGCTGGTAATGTAAGTTCCATCTGCTTGATAGAGTACTAGGTCTATGTCTCCTGAACTGCTAAGAAAGTTAATTTTGACGTAGTTGCTGCTTGTTCCGGTGTCTAGCAAGGTAATCTTGAACCAATCTTCATCGCTACTACTGTCAATGGTGAGATTACTCCAAGATTGACTTACAGACCCTAGTGAAGCAGCGGCGCTTTGAGTATTATTTGGCTCAAATTGATCGCCTAACAGTCTGAAGTTATACAAAGTATTGCTCATAAATTAAATCAGTTCTGAGTAAGTAACTGTATGTACGTTTCTAGTTTAGATAATAACTGCTGATTTAATTTTCGTAAATATACAGAAGTGTTAATTTTTGTATCATAATTTTATTGCCAATTTATTGCCAAAGTTCTGAACTATTCTATTTTACCTTGGGGCTTGAGTAGCTAACCGGAGATATTAGGCACAATCGTATAGAGTGTAAAGACGGATAAAAAACAACCTAACCTATTGACGGGAAAACCAGAGGATATTACCCATCTTTGCTGTTTTCTGAAAATGGCAAATGGCACATTAGATCACACTCTATTACCCATTGAGCAGTACAACGAGGGTAACTATTTGGATCACAAGTCCACACTAGTTTTTGGTGACAGTTTTCACTCTCCTGATTAACTGAGTTTTCACTCTCCTGGTTATTGATATTAGTCGAGGACATAATTTAAACTCCTCTTATCTTTTTTTTAATTAAACCTTAACTATTTTATATACCAAGTTACGGGGAAATTAGTAAATAACTAAAGGAGATATTGTAATATTTATTTACATTGTGTCCCATTTTGTAGGTGTCATGATGTCCGATATTAAGGAGAAAACCAAAAGATGATTTTAGCCAACATTCCGCAATTCAATAAGTAGGATGAATAAACTACCAGGGATTCAAAATATAGGTTTTAAAAATCAATTAGGCATGATAAAATAAATTATGACTGCTGAAATTCCAGGTTTCTTATACAATAAAAAAGCTAGTTAAATAAGTGAACGGAAAAAACCGACATAAGCAACGAAAAGTAAAGTTGCCCAAAACCTCTTCCCCGTCCCCTGTTCCCAGTTAAGAGTTCCCAGTTAAGAGTTCCCTTGTCATAACGACAATTTTTAACGCCAACCTACTAAATAGGATTTTACTAAACTTTAAAACTTAACTTTAAAACTTATTTAGGACTTATTTAGGGAAAATAAAAGTAAGATAAAAAAAAGATAAAAAAAAGAGATATTTCTCAATAACTAATTACCAATGATCAATGACTAATAACTAATGATAAGATTACACTAGTAAAATATCAGGAAATTATTCACAAATGGTTTTTTTTAATCAAGACAAACAACTAGAAAATCTCGGTAATCAAATATTAGAAGCAACTTGGGCAAAATTTTCGACTTTAGCACCTAACCAAATTGCGCTGACTTGGGTTGTATATGATCCTCCTGCACCAGTTAATACAGGTGGTGCGCTGACTCCCAATGCTTTCTGGGAACACCCAGTCCGGGGATTTAGCTATCGTGGAGGAGAACGTATTTATCCTGCTAGTGTGGTAAAATTATTCTACCTGGTAGCGGTGCAAGAATGGCTAGAAAAAGGCATGAGTCAAACAACGGACGAACTAAACCGAGCTTTGACGGATATGATAGTAGATTCTAGTAATGATGCTACTAGCTTAATTGTTGATATTCTCAGTGGTACTACTTCCGGTCCTGTGTTAACCCCTGGTCCTTTTGAAACCTGGAAATATCAGCGTCAGATTGTTAACCGCTATTATCAGTCCTTGGGGTGGGAGGAAATAAACGCAATTAATGTCTGTCAAAAAACCTGGGGTGATGGTCCCTATGGACGGGAAAGGGCGTTTTATGGGGAAATGTTTGAAAACCGCAATATGCTAACAACAGATGCCACTGCGAGATTATTACATAGTATCGTGGGTGGGGTGGCAGTGTCTAGTGGGCGATCGCAAGGGATGATGAAGTTACTTAAACGCGGTCTTAATGCTGATGAATTACCCCAAAATGTGGAAGAAGACCAAGTTACAGGCTTTTTAGGCGGTGGATTACCGGAAAATAGTCAAATCTGGTCAAAACCAGGTTGGACAAGCACGGTGCGTCATGATGCGGCTTATATTGAATTACCAAATCAACGTCCTTATCTGTTAGTGGTATTTACGGAAGGGAAGGAACAAGGAAAAAGTCGGGAAATCTTGCCTTTTGTTTCTGGGAAAATTGCGGAAGCAGTTAGCAAACTATAACCAGGAATTAACCGCAGATAAACACAGATAAACACAGATAAATTTTTCCATTGGTGGATTAGGAAATGCTATAATGATTCCTGAATGATTTTTAGTTGCTTCTAATTCCCAATACTTAAAGCTGCTACAGCTACAATTAGCTAAAGTGTCAAATTCTCTACCATTACGTGATCAATATCTGACTTTAATTGATGACATTATCCAAACCACTCTCAAGGGTAAGATTAGCTCTGTAGAGCAGGTTTATCAAATGTTACTCAAGGGTATTACTTCTGGAACTGGGGAAGTATTTGAGTTAGTTTTGAGCGATCGCCTCAATATTATACAATCTCAAGTAGACTCGGAAACGGATGAACTGAAAAAAGCCAAGGCTACCCGGAGTTTACGCGCCGCTAAAACGATTCAAACTCAATGGCAACGGTGGCAAGAACAAAATAAAGCCACTGAAGCGATATCCTTATCTATGCGGGAAATTACCACAGCCACCGCAGATGAGAGATTAACAGCTTTATTACGAGCCATTGATCCTAATCAAAAGTATCCATTAAATTTATCCCAACTGCAACAGTTAGCCAAGTCTTTACAACAGTTTGCAACTGCTAATGAAGATTTTGGGCAAATTGCTGAAGGTATTACCCATGGTATAGCCTCTTGGCAAAGAATACAAGCAAATTTACTGAATTGGATGTATGAACAACAGAATACTTTAGGATTTGGGGGTTTACCCGGAGAAAATAGTCCTTGGGCAAGTTGGGCTAAAGTAGTCAATAGCGAAATTCCCCAAGTATTTTTTCAGACTTTAGCAGTAGAACAATCAGCGCTAGAATTTGCCCAAAAACAGCAGGGAATTAGTTTAAGTAATTGGGTAGAATTAACAATAGTTTTACAGTTTTTACAAAGGGGTTTAATTACTTGGTTTGATTCCTACGGAGCGCTTCGCTATCAACAAGCCTATGATATTAAAGCCGGACCAAAATTATCTATTTCCACATTTTTAACCTTTGCAGTAATTTGGAGTCAATTAGCAAATGGTTTTGAAAATCAAGCAGTAAAATATAGTAATGCTGCTTCTCAAATCATGCTACAAATTTTGCGAAATTTCGCCCAATGCCCTTATTTTCCTTTATATGGAGGGATTTTTGCCTCATTTTCTGGTAGTTATTTACGTGATGCTTTAGATTATTTAGATGCCCCCTTGCGTTCAACAGCAGGTACTCAAGAAAAAGCCCGGATTTTGACCTTATTGGGTTATTCCCAGCGCGGTTTAGGCAGATATGATCGTTCTCTCAATTTTCATCAACAAGCTTTAGAAATAGCTAGAAATGCGGGTGATAAAACCTGCGAAATTGCTAATCTTAATCACCTCAGTCGCACTTATGTGCAACAACAAAATTATAGCGCAGCCATTAATTATAGTCAACGGGCATTAATTTATAGCAGACAAACAGGAGACAAAACCGGGGAAGCTAACGCTTTAGTCAACTTAGGTTATAGCGAAGTTATGCAAGCCAAAGAAACAGAAATTAGTGAGCCAGAAGTTTATGAAACTGCAATTAACTATTTAGAACAGGGGTTAAAATTAGCAGAAAAATTAGGTGATTTACAAAGTCAAGCTTTATGTTTTAGTAGTTTAGGTATTGCTTATTTAATTACTGCACAATACCCAACAGCAATTAAATATTTAGAAAATGCCTTCAAAACTGCTCAAATTGCCGGTGATTTGTATTTACAAGGCAGAAATTTAGCATATTTAGCCGAGGCTAATTATCATCTTGCTAATTATGAAAAAGCAGTTTACAATGGTAGTTTAGGAATGTATCTTTTAGAGCAAATTGCATCTCAAGAATGGCAAAAACCAGCTAGTTTACTAAATATTATTAAAGGACAAATTGGTATAGACGAATTCCAATTACTACTACAACAAAATCGCCAAAAAATGATCGCCATTATTGGTATTGACGGCTATGATTATATTCCCCCATTGCTGGTAAAATATCAAGAAGAGATGTAATTGAAACTTGTATCTAAATGATATTTAAAAATCAAATAGTCACCTTATATACCTAGAAAAGTGGAAATAATTTACTCATAAACAATTCCTTACTCCAGTTATGCCTGATTAAAAGCTACTTATTTCTATGTCCCTACTTCAAAAAGGAATACCACTCACTGCTCTTGCGCCAATGCAAGACGTGACAAATCTCTGGTTTATGAAAGTTATCGCCCATTATGGTAGTCCTGATTACTTTTTTACTGAGTATTTTCGCGTAAATGAAACCTCACGGCTCAACCCTAAAATTTTGGCAGCAATCACGGAAAATGATACAGGTCGCCCAGTTTTTGCACAAATGATAGGGGAAAGTGTTCCCGATTTAGCAAGAACAGCAAAGGAACTCTGTAAATATAATACTGCGGGAATAGACTTGAATATGGGCTGTCCAGCACCGAGGATCTATCGTAAAAATGTAGGAGGTGGATTACTACGAGAACCAGAAAAAATAGAGCGGATTTTAGCAGAACTGCGGTGTGTTGTGAATGACCGCCCCTTAACCGTTAAAATGCGCCTAGGCTTTGAAAATACGGATAACTTTTATAAAATACTCGATATAATTGCCCGTCAAAACATTGATTTATTAAGTTTACATGGTCGCACAGTCAAAGATATGTACCACGGGGTAGTAAAATATGATTTAATTGCTGAAGCCGTCAAACGGGTTGATTGTCCAGTGCTGGCTAATGGTAACATTAACTCAGCCACAACTGCTATGGAGGTGCTTTCTCAAACTGGTGCAGCGGGTGTCATGGTGGGACGTTGGGCTATCGGGAATCCTTGGCTGTTTGATCAAATTCGTCAGGCTTTAGCAGGATACCCTATTATACCTGTATCTTTAGTAAAAGTACGTAATTATATTGACCGCTTGTGGCAAACCCCCACAGCGTCAACTATGCCAGAACGAGCGCGGGTTGGCTACCTGAAAATGTTTCTTAACTACATTGCTTTAAGTGTTGATACTGATGGTTATTTCCTCCGCATGATGCGACAAGCACAAACGGAGGTAGAATTATTTACTATCTGCGATCGCTTTCTCCTGGCTGAAACTAAAACTTTGGCTTTAGTACCATCATTAAGCGGGTAATTTTAATCACTATTTAGATGAGGAGGGATTTTCTAATTGTGGTATAAATTATGTTTCGCGCCAAGCCGCAAAGTCGCAAAGTCGCAAAGTCGCAAAGTCGCAAAGTTGGAGATCTTGAATTTTCTTGATTAAAGGCAACTATTTAGAGATTATGCTTATTTAATTAAGATTAAATCTACTCTTACTCTATATTCTGTATTCTTGAACAGCCCGGACAGGCATCTTGCCTGTCCCACAATGGTTTAATTATGGTTTAATTTAAGTATGGTCTGATTTACTCCATTGCTTCATTCACAGGGAATCTATCAATTAACTGCATAGCTCTTTGAGCATTACGCCGCAATACATCTGGTAAATTAGGCACATGAGGAATCTGGGATAATAAATCCAGGGTTCGGCGCAAAATTCGCACTACGTCCCCTTCGTCTAAAGTGGTTTTCTCACATAATACCTTCCACTCTACCCCTAGCGCCCACTGTTCCACTAGAGAAATCAAGCTAATAAAGCGAGTTTCCAAGCCTACTGGTAAAGCCACACCATGACGATACTGTACTTTTAACACAGAACGGCGAATAGGTTGTAATGCTAACCAGGCTGTATCCGCTTCCGTGGATAAACTAAAGTCAACTTTAGTATCTGGACGGGGGCTTTCAGTCACTAAAGCCGCTACTACTGCTGCTAGGTTATGGGGACCAATATTATCTAATTCCCCACTGGCCAAGACTAAACCTAACCATAACTCATTTTCGCCACGAATGGCTGCCGCAATCTCTCCTAATTTTGTCGGTATTAAATTATCTAAACATTCAAATGACTGCAAAATTTCAATTAAACAAAGAAATTCCTCCCAGTATCTTTGGGATTGTAATGATACTTGTTCTTCTAAATGTTCGATTTCTGCTTCTAATTCGACACAACGCGCTCTATTTTTAAATATTTTGGCAATATTTCCTGATTTATAGATGGGGTGATTTTCTAACTGTTCTTGAATAGCGGTTAAGCGGATAAGTTGTTCTCTTACTTCTGTTGGTAGATGATTAAATTCTTCAGGGTTAGGGATGCTTTGAGCAAGAGCAATTGTGCTTTCATCACCACGTATAGAGTGTCCTCTTTTTAAGCTCAATTCTGAGGGTGGGATAATATCATCTGGTACTTCTACTCGTGGCATTTCTGCATACATATCTAATATATCTGCCGAAGTTGCTACATACCAACGATTATTTTGTCCCAAGCAGACAAAGTAAGAGATTTCACCAGCACTCACAGCCTTATCAATTAATACTACTGTTATCGGTAAAGGTGACATGGCACTTCTGTCTTGAAGACTCAACATAGTCCCAGATATGGCAAAATCTAGCATCATTGCCAATTGGGCTTTTCTGTCCTCCTGTGCTTGTTCTTGCAAGGTTTTGAAAATTTGCCGTTCTACTTTCAATCTTTGACGCAATTTTTCATACACCATTAATTCATTTTCATCAATAGCTGCCAGTTGTCGTTGAATTTGCCCTAATTCGGCTTTAAATTGCGCTAATTCTTCAAAATCTGGTTGTAGATGCAAATTAGACATATATTGTCCAAAACTGCGTTCTATCAGTTCTCTGGCTTTTTCTATGGTATGAGTTTGCAAGAGATTCAATACCATGCCGTAGCTGGGTGTAAACTGACTTACAAGGGGATCAGCTTTAGCTGTGGCTAAATAAGATGCTTCCTTAGCTCCTTCAAAGGGCGTTTGCAATGTCACTACATAACCTTGTAGATCCATGCCTCGACGACCAGCGCGGCCTGCCATTTGCAAAAATTCTGAAGCATTGAGTAAGCGATGTCCGTTATCAGTGCGTTTAGATAAGGTAGAAATTACTGTAGTTCGTGCAGGCATATTAATTCCCGCTGCCAAGGTTTCCGTAGCGAACACTACTTTAATTAATCCCTGTTGAAAGAGTTCTTCAACTAATCCCTTCCAAGCTGGTAAAATACCCGCATGATGAGCGGCAATTCCTCGGTATAATGGGGCAACTTGTCCAGTCCTGGCTGCGTCAGGGTTTTTACGTAAAAATTCATCAATTTGTTTACGTAGAATTTGAGACTCATCATTATTCACTAACCATAAATCACCAACTTCCTCCACCGCTTTATCACAGCCTCGACGACTGAAAATAAAGTAAATTGCCGGTAGCATATCCCGTTCTTGTAGTTGGCTGAGGGTATAAATAATACTCGGTGGCTCTGGTCTTCCAGCTTTGCCTTTTTCCCAATATCCCTTTTTAGCCCGTTTTACCAAGCGGGGGTTAATTTTGCTATTAGTTTCATTTAATAACGGAAATAAGCCCTTGGGATTACAAAAGTTAAATTCTAGGGGAACAGGGCGAAAATCGGAGTAAATTAAGTCTGTCGGACCATGAACGTGATTTAACCAACTGGTGAGTTGATCACTGTTGGCAACGGTAGCAGAAAGCGCTACAAGTTGGATAGAGCGGGGACAGTAAATAATGGATTCTTCCCATACTGTACCCCGTTGGCGATCGTTCATGTAGTGGCACTCATCTAGGACTACAGCCTCAACATCTGTCAAGGAGATGCCAATTTGACCTATGGGCGTGCCATAGAGCATATTACGGAAAATCTCCGTAGTCATAACCAAAATTGGCGCATCTCGATGAATGGAAGCGTCTCCCGTCAGGAGTCCAACTTGATCAAAGCCAAACTTTTCGCGGAAGTCCCGCAGTTTTTGATTAGATAAGGCTTTGAGGGGAGTGGTGTAAAATACCCGTTTCCCGCGAGATAAGGCACGATAGATAGCATATTCCCCAATTAAGGTCTTTCCTGAGCCTGTGGGCGCACAGACCACTACTGAACGGTCAGCATTTAGGGAAGAAATCGCTTCCTTCTGGAATTGATCTAATTCAAAGGGGAAAATTGACCCAAGGTCAATGTCATTAACAGGGGGAGAATAATTCACTCAATCATAATTTACAAGCAGACTATCTACTATCATAACGTGATTAGTGGTTGGCTACGTTGGTAAGAAAAGCTGAGTTGTGGAAGCATTGCTTAAAGGTTGTTTTAAAAGTATATGGCCATGTCACGCTACTAGCGATTATACGGTAATTTTCTCGTAAATAAACCACATTTTTTATCTCACACAAAAGCACACCGGGCGCGGATTTGTAGTTAGCTCAGTCAGGTGTAAGCGCCTGTGCTTTGCTAGAAATGTTTGATTATACAGCAAGTAGCTTTGAGTGAGGTACACTTTGTGCGGGCAAGACTTGTACTGAGATTGGTCGAAGTATGCCCGCACCACAAGAGTTTTATTATTAATATCTGTACTTCATAAGATCGGGAACTGCTGTTTTTTAGTAACTATCATCACATCAGTATTCATCAATTTATCCCAAAAGCGAAAGTAAAGACCATAATTACAATTAAACTTATGATGATGGAGTGTATGGTGGGTTGGTGTAATCCAATTTTTACCCCAAAAACCACTCATCCAAGAACGGGGATAAACTTCATAACCAGTATGATTGACAACAGCAAATATGGTCATTAAGGTTAATAATAAAAGTACCATACTAATGTGAATGGGAATGATAAAAACCAGAATAGGAATAATAATTGCTTGAATAACACTCTCAAAGGGATCAAAAGAAAAAGATGTCCAGGGTGTAGGATTAATAGATTCGTGATGTATTTGATGATAACGACGATATATACTGGGAATGTGTAACCAGCGGTGGGTCCAGTAAAAATAAGTATCGTGAAGAAATAAATAAATAAACAAACTCAAAGGTAAATATAATAAACTATATTCCAGCGGATTAAAATAAACTTTCGTATATCCTGAGACAATCAGAGTCATCATTAAAGCACCAGGTACAGCAAAAATCAGACAAGATAAAAGTGACCATTTGATTTCGCTGTTGATTTTACTTTTACGTCCGTCCAAGTCATGAAGACGACGACCCTCCCAAGACTTTGGACGACGCACCCAAAGTAACCAATAGAGAAATGAGGACACAACTAGGTATCGTGTGGAAAGTACAAAAAACATAAACAAAATTGAGATGGCAAATTGTGTCAAGTTAGGGAGCATAGGGGTAGGATATAAAATGATGGCTAAGAGATAATATAATATACATCCCCCTCAACCCAAGAGTTAAGGGGGTTATGGGGTAAGATGATTACAAAAACCAACCGTAGGAGTGTAAACCCTTACCCAAAAGATTTACACCCAGGTAACAAATCCAAACCACGATAAAACCAGCAGCGGCTAAAATTGCGGGTTTTTTACCTTGCCAACCGCGAGTGATTCTAGAATGCAGATAGGCCGCGAAAACTAACCAGGTAATTAGCGCCCAAGTTTCTTTGGGGTCCCAACTCCAGTAAGAACCCCAGGCTTCGTTAGCCCAAACTCCACCAGCGATAATACCGATAGTTAAGAGGGGAAATCCTAAGCCAATAATGCGGTAACTAATGTTATCCAGGGTTTCGGCTAAATTCAGGCGTTGAGGTGAAAGATTTTCAGTAGTTTTAGTAGAAGTAGTTGTCACTAAATTTAAAACTGCTGTGCCATTTCCGTTGTTATTACTTTCCATGGGTGAAAAGCCATTAGTTTCCGCAGTGTTTGTAGATGTAATTAACTCTAACTCATCTGCTTTGATTAATTTATAACCATTACTGCGATAACCGCCATTACCAACAGAACTACCTTGTAATTGGATATTTTTGCCGCCAGTGACAATTAAAAAAGCGATCGCTAACAATGCCCCTACCATTAAAGCAGAGTAGCTTAACATCATAACACTAACGTGCATCATCAGCCAATTGGATTTCAAAGCTGGGACTAAAGGCTCTGAAACCTGCATATTTGCTGGTAGAGTCAGAGTAGCAAAAGCTGTAATTCCCATAGCTACTGGTGCAGTGACAACACCAACCAAGCGACTACGACTACTATTTTCAGCAATGAGATGTACAGCGGTAATTCCCCAAGTCAGGAAAAATAGAGACTCATAGAGATTACTGAGGGGAAAATAGCCAGCTTCTATCCATCTAGCTCCCAACAAAGTAGCCATACACAAATTAGCAATGGCCATTCCGGCTGTCCCCAAAGCCGCTGTCAGCGATAAACTCGGAAAAGCCGCTCCCACCCAGTACACTAACATAGTACAGAATAAGACAGCAAAAGAGGCGTTATCTAGCCAGTTCTGGAGTACAACCAGATTCATAAACAATTCTCTCCAGTGGATACTTGAAAAATTAATTGCGCTTACCTTGATCCTATCTGGTTTTGGGGATTAGTTATTGGCAAGATTAACCGTTGATTAACCTGGATAATTCATCTGACCGCTCCCAACCCAAATATTTAGATAAAAACCCAGGTGTGTAGGGGTTTAGCAGTGCTAAACCCTGACTAAAGAATCACACGATTAAGCAATTTTAAATACAACTTGGTTCATAACCTGACTAAACTTGTTTACATTTAGATATAATTTAGGAGAGCAAAAGTATTGAGTTTTATTAAATTAATAAATTAATATTGCACAAATTACCTAAAGTTATGAAATAAAGGTTATTTAGTCAATGGTGGATAGGGTTGACGCAAACCGTCACCCTTGCCTCCCTGACAGCATTCACAACCATTGCGACTACCAACCAACCCAGCCACGCTAAGGGTCAGACCTTTTACTGTGGTAAGAGTAAAGGTATACCTATTACTTTTGTCCGTACTCAAGATGGTAGAATTGATTTTGATCAGATCAATAGCTCTAGTGTGACTGTAAAGGGAATAAATTCCGGTGGTATTCTATCTCAAAGTTTCTCTGAACCACCAAAGACGACACAACAAAAAGCTGATGATCTCTTAGTTCAGGCTGCGGATAAGTATGAAATAGGAGATTTGCGAAATTATATCAACAACAAGGTGAAAATGAAGATTACCAAAATGCTTTGAATAGAATTAGGGAATTACAACAATAGTATTTTTGTCAGAATCAGGATATATGGTTACTGAGCGAAGTCGAAGTACAGGATTTAAGGATTAACAGGATGTTTAATTGTAATTGAATGATGAGATTTTGATAATTTTCTATTATTCTCACAGTTACTTTCTTCTTTGCGTCTTTGCTCTTTTGCCACTTTGCCACTTTGCGCGAAACATACAGCACTTGCCGGTGTTATGAGGTACATATCTAGCGGGGAAGATGCCCGCACCACAAGAGTTTCATGATTCAACACAAATTCAAGAATTACTAAAATTTCCTTCACTGCAAGAAACTGAACATTTTTTAGAACAATCTCAAATTTCTCTAGATTATCGTCAAGAAAATTTGGTACAAGATCAACAAATAAAAACTTTAGCTGATGCTTTTAACGAACTTCAGCAAATCTGTATTGAAGAAGATTATTCTTTAGAAATTCCTTCTCGTCAAGACCGTCCTAATTTCTTTTTTTAATATCCGCAATGACTTTTTTATGTGATAGGAACATTATTAGCGAATTAGTGCGACCCCAGCCTAATCCTGGTGTTTTAATATGGGTGAAAAATTTATCTTCCCTAAAGATTAGTGTAATTACTCTGGAAGAAATACATTATTAACTTTCAAAATTCATCGGACCTAAGTATTTGGTTAAAAAAGGCGAAAAAACTTCATAAATCAAAGTTAGCGGTTGTCCATGATGCCAAAATAAATAATGACGACCCCAAAAAGGTCCTTTTTCCTGAAAACCTGTCTCTAATGCTTCTGAGTTACCAAAATAAATACCTTGTACATCTCTATATAATTCAGTCCGTAACCGCGCTAAACTTGCCCAAATTGGTAGAGACTTGTTTTGTAAATATTCATCTACATGACTAGCTTCCCACCAAGAAGCAGCATAGTATAAACGTTGACCGGAAGCGGTTCGCACCCATACCTGTCTTCTAATTCTTGGACCTGGTAGCATTTGCATCATAGCTGGTGCCTGGTCTGTACTCATACCAATGGGTGACATATCAATCACATCTACCTCCGTTGGCTCACCGGTCAGCAGTTGTACGTGTCGAGTCGGAGAACCATCGCCTAAAAGCAGTAATTGCCACGCTGGAGCTAACTGGGTGTGAGGTAAACCTCGTTTAACAACCTCCTCCCCACCGGTCCAAATGGGAGTTAGAGAATACCAAGGGTTAGGGAGGATTAAGTTATGTATGGGATTACAAGTAGTAGTCAATTTTCTTTACAAAAGTTCATTTATCTACATAATATAGCAATTTTCATTTTTCTGTGCGCCGCTGCGCGAGATAAAAAATGTGGTTTAAGCTGTTATGCAGCTAAATTGTAGAATCCTAATATGGCCATAATATGGCTAAATATTGTGGTGCGGGCATCCTGCTTGCTATAATTATACAAATAAAGTAAATTGAATTCAGTACAGCCTAGCTAGGGAAAAATCGCTGTAATAGTTGAAAAACCGCCCCTAGGATTATGTTTACAACATTAGGAGCGGGTAACTTATATGTAAAAAATGTATGTAAGAATGCGGATGGCGAGACTCGAACTCGCAAGGGCTATGCCCACACGCACCTCAAGCGTGCGCGTATACCAATTCCGCCACATCCGCAGGATTTCAACACAGATTAGACTATAACATAAAAAATGCTCAAATACAATATTTTCCCAAAATTTGGCAAATATTTTTTGAATGGGTGTGAGACTGACAGAAATATGGTGACAGCAAAGGTGATATTAAAAGGTTTAGTCAGGAGGCCACATCATCCAATAGTCTGCTAAGAATTATGTTTGGGGATCTCTCGTCACGATTTATAGTAATGCAATAGCCTTATGTTAACAGGATGGGAGAAAATGTGAATCTACTCGTACTGATATCCTAACTAGAAAATGAAATTTGACAAAATATTAATTGCCAATCGAGGAGAAATCGCCCTTCGCATTCTCCGGGCTTGTGAAGAAATGGGAATTGCTACAGTTGCGGTTCATTCCACTGTTGACACAAACGCTCTCCACGTCCAACTTGCAGACGAAGCGGTTTGTATTGGTGAACCGGCCAGCAGTAAAAGTTATTTGAATATTCCCAATATTATTGCGGCTGCATTAACGCGTAACACCAGTGCTATTCATCCCGGATATGGTTTTTTATCGGAAAATGCCAAATTTGCAGAAATTTGTGCGGATCATCATATTGCTTTTATTGGTCCTAGTCCCGAAGCGATTCGACTAATGGGGGATAAGTCTACCGCTAAAGAAACTATGCAAAAAGCTGGTGTACTTACAGTTCCCGGTAGTGAAGGGTTAGTGGAGTCAGAAGCGGAAGGACTAGCGATCGCCAAAAAAATTGGTTATCCTGTAATGATTAAAGCCACTGCTGGTGGTGGTGGTAGAGGAATGCGGCTTGTCCGCTCTGAGGATGAATTTGTTAGACTATTCTTAGCTGCTCAAGGAGAAGCAGGAGCAGCCTTTGGTAATTCAGGCGTTTATATAGAAAAATTTATTGAACGTCCTCGTCACATTGAATTTCAGATATTAGCGGATAACTATGGTAATGTGATCCATTTAGGAGAAAGGGATTGTTCAATTCAGCGTCGCAACCAAAAACTCCTAGAAGAAGCCCCCAGTCCGGCTCTTGACCCCGACTTACGGCAAAAAATGGGAAAGGCCGCCGTCAAAGCCGCCCAATTTATCCATTACACTGGTGCTGGAACTATCGAGTTTCTCCTTGATAAATTCGGTAAATTCTATTTCATGGAAATGAACACCCGGATACAAGTTGAGCATCCAGTCACTGAGATGATTACTGGTATAGACTTAGTAGTAGAACAAATTCGCATTGCTCAGGGGGAAAGACTCAAACTGACACAAAAAGACGTAGTTTTAAGGGGACATTCTATAGAATGTCGTATTAACGCTGAAGATCCAGATCGTGATTTTCGCCCAGCCCCTGGTAAAATTAGTGGTTATCTTCCCCCCGGAGGACCTGGTGTACGTATAGATTCTCATGTATACACAGATTATCAAATTCCGCCTTATTATGACTCTTTAATTGGTAAATTAATTGTCTGGGGACCAGATAGAGCCACCGCTATTACCCGCATGAGACGAGCATTGCGAGAATGTGCCATTACTGGAGTTCCTACAACTATTCCCTTTCACCAAAAAATCATGGAAAACTCCCAATTTTTACAAGGTAATATTTACACCAGCTTTGTTCAGGACATGAAAATGCAGTAATTAACTCAAGTTGCTAGTTATCTAGTTGAGACTGGTAATAGGTAATGGGTAATTGGTAATTGGTAATTGGTGATAAAATCCCTGTTTTCATCCTGTTTATCCTTTAACCTTGGACATTCTGATTCTGACACTGTGTCTAACTAGCAACTTACGTTAATTATTGACATACCCGTCCTAGAAAGACGGGGCTTGTATCCGATTTTTTTCAGTCAGTGGTCAGTGGTCAGTTGCAAAAGAATATTTCTCTCCCCTGTCACCTATCACCTATTACCTATCACCTGTCCCCTGTCCCCTGTCACCTATCACCTATCACCTATCACCTGTCACCTATCACCTGTCACCTATCACCTATCACCTGTCACCTATCACCTATTACCTATCACCTGTCCCCTGTCCCCTGTCCCCGTGGCGTAGCACCTATCACCTGTCACCTATCACCTATCACCTGTCCCCTATTACTTATATAACATGATCAGTAACCCTTGCTGACCTAGTAGAATTTCCCTGATAAAACTAAAAATACCCACCCAAATAATCGGGGTAATATCTACACCACCAATAGGTTGGATCAACTTCCGCAACGGGATTAAAAATGGTTCAGTAGGCCAAGCGATTAGACTAAAAGGCAGACGATTGAGATGGACTTGGGGATACCATGTGAGAATAATGCGGAAAATAAACAAAAACGTCATTACTCCCAAAAATGGACTGAGAACCCAAGCAGTCAAGTTAACACCGGTCATGTTGTTTAGCTACTATCTGTGATAAAATCCAAAACTTGGGCGCAAGCTGAAAAACTTTAAGCTTTGTAACGGATTCTTGCTTTAATTTTAACCATAAGGTGACATTTTCTTGTCAGAATCCAAAAACAAAGTTATTGACTTGAGTTTGAAACTGATCATCAATCAAGTAAATACTAAGTTAGATAAATAATCTTGATCTGCTTTTCAAGAAAGTGATCCAAGATTAAAATAAGAATAAACTGTGTAAAAAAGGTCGAAAACTATGACACCCTCTTTAGCAAATTTTCTTTGGAGTCTGGTTTGGGGTACTGCAATTGTCGTTATCCCTGCTACTGTTGGTTTAATTTTCATTAGCCAAAAAGATAAAATCCAACGTTTTTAATCCCTGGGGACTGGAGACTGGAGAAAAATTATCTCCTTTCTCCTCCTGATTCTCCCCATTTCCCCCAGACTCCTGAATTATTCTATAGTATTGTGACTAGTTAAAGTAGTGATGGGCTATTGAGCATTTAACTTAGGATAACAGTAGAAAGTCTAACTCTTGTGAAGTGATTATGCTTGTGTACTCATCCACACAAGTATCTAAAATTAACTAGATTTTAGCTGACTAACTGTAACTCGTTAACATAGATTTAATATTAGGAAAATAGTCATGATTAATTTTGGGCTAAACTCAGCCAGTGTTTTGGCTCAGGTAAATTTTGGAGCGAACTCAGCCAGTATTCTAGGAATTTTCTTGGCTGTAGCTGGAGCAGCACTATACTTCCTGCGTTCTGTTCGTCCTGAACTGTCAAGAGATCAAGATATCTTTTTTGCGGCAGTTGGTTTATTATGTGGTTTTATTCTCGTCTTCCAAGGATGGCGACTTGACCCGATTTTACAATTCGGTCAACTGCTTTTGGTCGGTTCTACGGTATTTTTTGCGGTCGAAAGTATTCGTCTACGTAGTATAGCTACACAACAAGCAAAACGTAATACTCCCATTGTAGATGATGAGCGAGAAGTCAGTAGAAAATACTCTTACTCAGAGCGACGAAATTATCAAGCGGAAATGGATGCTGATTTAGAACCCCTACCTTATGAAGAAGAAGAGGCTCCTCCACGTCCGAGAATTCGCGGTAGTCGAGATGAACGTTCTAGCCGTGATGACTATTATGATGAAGCACCATCACGCAGTTCACAAAGCCCACGGAATAGGGAAAAACCAGATTCAGGCGAAAGAAAGCGTCGTCCTAATTCCGGGCGTTCTGTTAGCCCTTCCAGCCCAGGCTATGAAGATGAAAATTGGGGTTCTGCTCCCAAAACAGTTGATGATTGGGGAAGTTCCAACTCTCAAGATGAGTTAAGAAAACCACCACGTCGCAATAATAGCAGTAATAATCGTCCCCAAAGTCCAGACAGCCGTGAAGATGATGTTACCCCCACTCCTAGACCAAGAAAACGTCGTCCACCTAGAGATTCCGTTCCCCCAAGAAGACAGGATGATGATGAGGCTATCCCAACTGAATATGTACCATACAATCCCATTAAGAAGCCAAATAATGAGCCGGATAATTCCGATTTCAATGACGATATTTAAAATTAAAATTAAAATCTTGGTATTGGCCATATTTGGGGTGGACAACGGAAAAACAGGAATGTGAAAACATTTACACCTAGTTTCTGGCTCCAAAAATCAATTTATTGGAGCCTAATTTTGGGAACTACAAATTTACTAGTATCTTGTAATGCTGCTGATATCCCTATGGGAGTTACCTCCCTCAATAGCCGCTATACTGAGGAACAACCTGCTATCAGTGGAAATGGACGTTTTTTGGCTTTGATCTCCAATCGTTCTCGTTATCAGCAGTTGTTGGTATATGATTTGGAAAATCAAACTTTTATTCCCACACCAGGGTTAAATCGAGGATCAGTAATTGCAGAAAGTCCTAGTCTCAGTTATACGGGTCGCTATATTTGTTATCTGACCAGTGACCAGGGTAGACCTGTAGTTGCACTTTATGATCGTGCTTCCCAACAGTCACAAATTCTCACTCCTACTTTTCGTGGTTGGGTGAGAAATCCTAGTATTAGTCCTGACGGCCGTTATGTTGTCTTTGAATCTTCTACTCGTGGACAATGGGATATTGAGGTTCTTGATAGGGGTCCGACTATTGAGTTAGATATTCCTAATGGTACAACTGTTTCAATTAAAAATTAAAACTAAAACTAAAATTAAAACTAAAATTAAAATTAAAACTAAAATTAAAATTAAAATTAAAACTAAAATTTTTTAAAATTTTTTCTGTTGCTTTATGCTTCAATGAATTACAAAATATCAATTATTTTATTTTTCTGCTCAAGTCTATTAACTGGGTGTTTTGGCTATCCACGGTTACTCAGTTACCCCTTTGATTCTGGGGGAAGAAGTCTTAATAGTTTTGCATCGGAATTAAACCCGCAGATATCTGGCCGATATATTATATTTACCAGCGATCGCAGAGGAAGTCAAGATGTGTATATGTTTGATACGTTAACTCGTAATTTAGTAGACTTACCTGGATTAAATTCCTTTGATACAATTGCTTCCCATCCTGCGGCTTCTGAAAATGGTAAATTTATTGTCTTTGCTGCGAGTCGTCAAGGAAGAACACAAATTGTATTTTATGATCAAGATGTGCGTCAATTACGGAATTTAGCAGGTGATCTACAAGGAGAAGTCCGCAATCCCACAATTAGCGCTGATGGTAGTAGAATTGCCTTTGAGTATAGTAATAATGGACAGTGGGATATTTTAGTTTATGACCGATTTGGGCGAAAATTGAATATTCGTCAAGATCCAAGTTAGGGAAAAGTCAAGAAAGAAGAAAATAAATTCTTCCCCATGACTAAATTACTAATCATTGAATATAATTAACCCTGATTTTGTCCAGAATTTTGTACAGACTCAATCAGAGAACGCACTTGTTGAGTTCCTTGGGAAGGTTCAAAAGAAAGGGGAAATTTACCCCTGACAAGCATTCGTAACCCCAAAGGTGCAATACTAAGTAATCCCTGAAGATCCCGAAAATAATTACCAACTACTTGGAGTCCAAATTGACGTTCATCAATCCAACCACCCTGTTTTACTAAGTCTACTAAAACTTGACGGTGACGAATTGAACGACTATCATTTTTCTGTTTACGCTCCAGAATTTCCTGTTTAATTTTGGTGATTTGCTCCAAGGGAGCAACTTCCATGGGACAAACCGAATCACAGTAAAGACAACGAGTACAACCCCACACTCCTTGAATTCCCGCGCTATAGTTTTCTAATCGTTGTTCTGTATTGCTATCACGGGAATCTGCCACCATGCGGTATGCTTTAGCCAGAGCATGAGGACCGACAAAATCAGAATTGACTTCAACAGCATTACATTCAGAATAACAAGCTCCACACATAATACAATTGCCCGTTTGATCCAGGAGCGATCTTTCTTGTGGTGTTTGTAAAAACTCCCTTTCAGGAACTTGTCTACCGGCCGTACTTACATAAGGAGCAACGGTCTCTAAATTATGCCAAAAATTGCTCATATCCACAACTAAATCTTTAATTACAGGCATATTCCCCAAAGGTGCTACTGTAATTTCTGGAGTAGTTTGAGACTGATTGTGAGATGATGAGATTTTTTCCAGTCTGGCCAGTTCACCCCTTACATTTTCCTTACAAGCCAAAGCAGAACGGCCATTAATCCTCACAGCACAACTACCACAAATTGTATTGCGACAATTTTTGCGAAATGCTAGAGTCCCATCTTGTTCCCACTTAATTTGATTCAGACAATCCAGGATAGTATTACCTGGTTCTACCTGCAAAAGGTAGGATTTGAAAACAGGGTGAGAATTTTCTTGTTGTCGAGCAATCTTAAAAATAACTTCCATAATGATCAGTCCAAATCTTGGGTTCAAATTTTCTCTCTTCTCTGATATATCTCAAAAACCATCAGCACAGGTAAGGACGAAGTATGCAGCATGAAGTATAAAAATCGTTTTCTTTGATGCTGAAGTTAACCATAGGCTTTACTGCTTCACCATTGATCCTTTACACTTAATAGGAATTTCGTCAAGCCCTAGTTATCAAAATTCTACATCTTTAAATATATAGAAGTGTTACAACCAGTGAAAATATTTGCTAGTGGCTATCAAATCCCCCATAGATGTGGTAAATTTATTATTCCCCTAGACAGACGTAGATAATCTTATGAGAGCTGGGAATTTAACGGTGATCAACAGCGAGGATTTTCTCCCCCGCTTTTTGTCTTTGACCACTGATAGCTGCTGTGGCCAATCCTTAGAAATTCCCTGGCATTAACTCACTCTCTCAAGCCCAGCCAATCTGAATCAGATTAACTTTTATAAAAGTCCTGAGATTATCCTCTTGACAGCATCAACCACAGCGAAAATCTCTACTGCTTTTTACCCGCTCAACTTCAGGGATTTAGATCAAAATTTAGTGGCAATATAAATTTAAAATTCCCAAAATATTTTGCTATTATTATTTCATGCTACTATTTAATAGGAAATTACGAACTCACAAAATCAGGAACAATAACCGCATAAGCACGGCTAAAACTTCTGTGGTTTTCTCGCAATCTAGAGACTAGAAAAATCATGTCTCTACTGGTAGAATCAAAGGGTGTATGTTCGTTAGACCACATACAAATACTATGCTGTCTTCAGCTAAAAACGAGAATTAGGTGTAAGCCCATAACTCCAAAGCGGTAAAAGTCAGCATTAAATGTGAAAAACCTGTAATTTATTGGCTCTACAACTTTTTTGGAGTAGAACTAACCTGATTTGTAAAGGTGGCTGGAAGTTACACCGCACTCAGCAGCCCAAAGAGAAAATAATTTAATTTCTGATGGCCAATCATGGTTAAAATCGCGGTAAAATTACTGGAATTAATGTCTGTGGCAGCCATGAATTAAACTGCTATTATAGTTATCTATAATAGACTATTTTAGTGCTTCCATATCAGCAGAAATTCATCCATCACCCTTCTATCTATCTGCTTCTGAAATCTGGTCTTTAGCTAAAAAGCTCAATACTAAATTCAGAGAAAATTTTTCCATGGCTAAGGCCAGACTACCCTATCAGTTTGAAGAGATTAAGGACAATTAGAGCATAATGACTGAAACTGCAACTGCCCCATTAACTGGAAAAACACTACTAGCGAAAGTTAAAGAACTTTCAACTTTACCGCGTCGGGAAAGAGCAAAACAGTGTGGTTACTACACCGTTACTAAAAATAGCCAAGTTCGCGTTAATCTCACAGATTTTTATGATGCTTTACTGTCAGCTAGAGGCATTCCCCTTAGCCCAGAAGCACCTAAAGATGGCCGTGGACGTGAACCGACATACCGGGTGAGTGTACACCAAAATGGTCAAATCGTGATTGGCGCAACCTACACTAAAGCTATGGGTTTAAAGCCCGGTGATGAATTTGAAATTAGACTAGGTTACAAACACATTCACTTGATTCAGTTAAGCGAAAGTGAGAAACAATTAGTCCAGTCTGATGATGATGCTGATGCTGATGAATCAGACGCAGAAGAATAATTCTTTCACTGATTAAATATCAATTTCAGGTCAATACTAACGAATTTATCCCTAAAGCTACAGCTACTACTTAGCTGTAGTTAAATAATTTCAGTGGCATAAGACATAAAAAACAATTTGGACTCTTCCATGATTGACAAATTCTGGTAGAGTCTTGATTATTAATCAAGAAATATATTTTTGCGGGAAGTTAGCCGTGTTTTTTATGTCTATTCTACTGTCATTTTTAGAATCATCGGCCAATATTTTGCTGGAGTTGCTTAAACATACACCAGTATTTTTGGTCATGGCTTTTTTTATGATCTGGGTAGGTTGTTGGTTGCCATTAGTAGCAATTTTAGCCATTACCTGGAATTGGCAAATACACAAATCTTTGCAACCAGAGCAAAAAGTTCCTTTATTGGTGTCTCTTTACTTATTAGTCCCCCTAATTCTGTGGGGATTTCAATGGTTGAACTTGGGTTCTTTTTCTGATTATGGATTAGTAGGGAAAATAGAAATTTTCCGTTCTTTATTACTTGGTTTTAGCTTGGGTGTTTTCATTTTAGCTATAGTATTCTTTGGTCAAATCTGTCTGGGTTGGTGCTATTTAGAAAAACCTAATATCAAGTTAATACAATCTAGTTTCCTGACAATTTTCTTAGTGGCTTGGTTTGTAGGAGGAATAGAAGAACTTGTATTTCGGGGATTTTTATTGAGCAAATTAGAGCAGAATTATTCAATTTGGTTAGCGGCAATTATTTCTAGCTTAGTTTTTGCCATTTTACATTTGGTATGGGAACAAAAAGAAACTATTCCTCAACTTCCTGGACTATGGTTAATGGGCATGGTATTAGTATTGGCTAGATTAGCTGATGGCCAGAATTTAGGAATAGCATGGGGACTTCATGCTGGTTGGGTATGGGCTATTGCTACCATAGATACAGCAGAATTAATTACTTATACGGATAAAGTTTCTGAATGGGTGACAGGTAAAAATAAAAAACCCTTAGCGGGATTAACAGGAATTATGTCCATTTTGGCAACAGGGGCAGCACTGTTATTGATATCTGTGATAGCTAACTAACAATCTCTTTGGTGCGCCTACTCCCAAAGCAGGTAAAATTCTCATGTTCTACTAGCAACTGACGTTGTATGGTAAGTTAGTGAAACGATCGAGTTAATTTATATAGTTTCCTTTTGCCGTCAAAGCAAGTTATATTGCCTAACAGCACATTTGAATCAAAATGTAAATCAACAGTTATGATGACAGTTCTCATTGTTGAAGACAGTGTCTCCCAAAGAATGATAATCACAAACCTCCTCAAAGCTAGTGGTTTAACAGTCACCCAAGCCGCAGACGGAGTAGAGGCTTTACAGGTGATTCAAAACACACCTCCCGATTTAGTTGTTTTGGATATTTTTATGCCCCGCATGAATGGCTATGAACTCTGCCGATGCTTAAAATCCGATCCTAAAACCGAAAATATTCCTGTGCTGATGTGTTCTTTTAAAAGTACAGAATTTGACCGCTATTGGGGGATGAAGCAAGGGGCAGATGCCTACATAGGTAAACCCTTTAAAGAAACTGAATTGGTGGGAACAGTCAAACAACTCTTGCGAGGATAAGGATAAAAGCAATATGGTTAGCAACTCGGAGTTTTTAACTGACCCTGGGCAAGATCAATTCTCTCCCCAATTACAACTAGAAAATCCTCCAGGACATGGTGACGAGATAGGATTATTATGTGAGCTACATTTGCGGTTTTATCTACCTTCAGGTCAGGAGTTTGCATTTCCAGCCACGGGAATCCGGGAAGTAATTGAACTTAGTCCAGATCGGATTACACAAATTCCTAATACATCCCCCTTACTCTTAGGTACGCTAAATTTACGGGGGCGTTTGATTTGGGTCGCTGATTTGGGGCAATTTCTGGGTGAAACAACCCCATTAAACACAGATTGCTCAGAAATACCCATAATTGTCATTGAAGATCAAGACACGTTACTAGGCTTAGGAGTCGCAGAACTTTCTGGAATAGACTGGCTGGATATAAGGCATCTGAAGCCACTCAATCATGTACCAGATCATCAGGCTGAGTTTTTGCGTGGTGCTTATGTATTTGATACAGAAAAAGAAAAGAAGTATTTGCAACTATTAGATCAAGTAACAATTTTACGAAGTGCGCGGTGGTCAGAATAAACTTGGGAGAGAGGCAATGGCAAAACCTACAGATGATCAAGATCCAACTTATAATCAGGACAAAACAGTATATCAACAACAGGTTTCTCAAGACGATGTTACAGAGGCTTTATCTTATGAACCGTTGATAAGTGAAGAGGAATCTGGCGATATTTGTGAACTTAATTCCTTTGCAGAATATGAACCACCCCTAGATTCGCTGGAAAATCCGTTTCTTGCTGGTGATGAAATAATTGATACAATTATTGGCGAATTAGACAGCAATTTTGTGGAGCGACCGGCGGCTAGGAGTGATGATCCCTTTGTCTTAATTCCAGAAGATATCACAAGTAATCCGATATCAGATCATAGTAATTTAGCTAATGAAAGTTCAATAATGAGTGATGGTGATGACAGCTATTCACCTTTTTTGGAAGACTTTAACCCCAGCCAAAAAGATAACTCCAAAGGGGTTTCCTTTACCAACAATTATATAGTACCAAAACAGGAGTTTAATCTTAACTACATGACTACGCCACGCAGGCTATCATCAGAAAAAAATAACGATAATAAATTTGATTTAGAAGCGTTTGTAGCCGCTTTCGATGGGGAAAATCAAGCAAACATGACTGGCAAAATATTGATTTCTGGCGGAGATATTCATAATGATAGAGAGGTTTTAAACGACCTTGATGAATTTGACAATCTCGGTGATATACCAGTATTTGAATTTATTGAAGATGATAGTCATGAACTCATGGGAATGCTGTCAGAATCCCTAGATAGTTCTGAAAATGTTTTAAATATTGATGAGTCATTTGCTCATGAAAGAATCTATAATGATCAAGAATTATTGACGATTAGTGCAGCTCAAGAAGTGATTCCCGTTTATATCACCCCATCAGAAGTTGCCAAAATAGAAACCAATGTAGGTCTTGAAAAAAGTTTATTTGGATGCTTTGAAAATGCTTCTTTAGAGAAAAAACAATGGTGGATAGCTGGAACTGTAGGCGTTGTATCAGTTATGGCTGTAGTGATTGTTAGTGCCTTGGCGAACTTCACAACACCTGTGAAACAACGGGAATCAATTAGAAATACAAACTGGTTAATGCCTTTATTAATTCCTCTAACCGCAGGAGCTACAGGTGCAGTTACCGCCTGGTTTATGACTAATTTCATGGTCAAAAAAATTAGCCGCAGCACGAAGGATTTACAAAGTCAGTTTAATGCTATAGGTGAAGGTAATCTCAATGTGGCAGCCACAGTCTATTCAAAAGATGAATTAGGGCAGTTAGCCACTGATTTTAATAATATGGTGCAGTCTATGGTCGCAAAAACACAAGACAATGCTCGTCTTGCTATTGAACAAAAAGAAACTAAAGAAAATCTGCAAAGTCAAGTAATTCGCCTTCTAGATGAGGTAGAAGGGGCAGCCAAGGGAGATTTGACAGTGCGAGCCGAAGTGACAGCCGAAGGACTGGGAGCGGTAGCTGATGCCTTTAATCTGATCATTCAAAATCTTCAAAATATTGTGCAACAGGTAAAAGTGTCAGCACACGATGTCACAAAAGCTGCCAGCACCTCAGAAACCTTTGTGAGAAACTTATCTATGGAGGCCTTAAGACAAGCAGAAGAATTAGCTGTGGCGTTGAATTCCGTACAGGCAATGAACAATTCCATCCAACGGGTAGCAGAAGCAGCAAGAGAGGCCGAAATTGTAGCCTGTGAAGCAAGTAAAATCGCCCAAAGAGGAGGAGAAGTAGTAGAAAATACTGTGGTAGGGATTTTGGAACTGCGGCAAACAGTGGCGGAAACTAGCCGAAAAGTGAAAAGACTCGGAGAATCATCCCAAGAAATCAACTCTATCGTGGCTCTAGTTAGTCAGATTGCTTCCCGCACCAACTTACTCGCGCTCAATGCCAGTATTGAAGCAGCAAGAGCGGGAGAAGCAGGACGAGGGTTTGCAATTGTAGCTGATGAAGTTCGTCAGTTAGCAGATAAATCAGCCAAGTCCTTGCGGGAAATTGAACAGATTGTCATGCAAATTCAAGGTGAAACTAGCTCGGTGATGATGGCTATGGAAGAGGGAACACAACAGGTAATTCACCAAACTAGATTAGCCGAAGAGTCCAAGCGATCGCTAGATAATATCATTCAAGTGGCAAATCACATTGATATGTTGGTACGCTCAATTACTAATGATACTGGAGAACAAAGGGAAACTTCTCGCGGTGTAGCACAAGTAATGCAATCTGTAGAGCGAACAGCCCAGGAAACTTCTCAAGAAGCACAGCGGTCTGCTCAAGCTTTGCAATATTTAGTGGGAGTATCCCGCAACTTGATTATCTCTGTGGAACGCTTCCGAGTGGAATCTAACCCAGAATCAGGTGAGACTTGACGATGGTATCAGTACCGCAAGTCAAAGAGAATGATTTGTTTATTTAAGACAATGACTATGCAGCAAGAAGAACAAGAAATTTTAGGTTACTTTCTCGAAGATGCCAGAGAACAGCTAAATACCATTGAACAAAGATTACTGAATCTGGAAATTACCCTAAGAAATTCGGAAATGATGAATGAAGTCTTCCGCGCAGCCCATTCCATCAAAGGTGCTGCATCTATGTTAGGTCTCAGCAGTATTCAGCACACATCCCACTGTCTGGAGGATTGGTTCAGGATTCTTCAAGAACATCCTGTTAAAATAGACCTGAATTTAGAGTCTTTACTACTGGATATCTGTGACAGATTAAAAACCCTGATAGATAATCTTAGTCATCCGGTTGGTTTATCAGAGCAAGAATCAGAAGTTTTGATGTCAAAATGGCTGAATAAACATAGAAAAAAACTGGAGTCATTACAATTTATTGATCATGATCATCGTCAGGTGGGAATTTATGAGTTAAATAGCTTTGCTGATTTATTTGAAACTGATATATACGCTTTAGATGATAATTGGCAAGAAGAAGAAATATTAAAAGATATCACTAACTATCAACTACTAATTACTGATAATGAAATTGAGGATAATCATCAGGATTTAAGTGATTTACTCCTCTTAGAAGATGAAGAAATGAGTAGAAAAAATGAAGATAATGCACCGCAGATTAGCTCAAAGCCACTAGTAATTGGTGAATCTGCTGTAGTCGAGTCGGAAAATCCTTTTTCTTTATTGAGACCAGAAGATGAGTTTAGTGAGTCGGAAAATTTGTTAACACAGTCCGATTTATCCCCAAGGAGTAGGTATCAAAAATTATCGGGTAGCAATGCAACATCACGGAAAACTGCTACTAGCAAAATCCCAGGTGATAGAACTCGTGAGACAATGGGAGAATTGGAAACCATAAAAGTTCCCGTTAAACAACTGGATGATATAAGCAACTTGGTCGGGGAGTTGGTGGTAAATCGCAACACCCTAGAGCAGGATCATGAACGTCTAAGACAGTCAGTGGATACCCTGCTGGCTGAGGTACAGCATCTTTCAGAGGCGGGAATAAGAATGCAGGAATACTACGAGGGATCGCTTCTGAAAACATCTCTCCTATCCAGTCGTCGCGCTAGAGAACATAATATCGCCTCTAATTCTCGTTATCGCTCCCGTGACAATGGTGATCATGTCGGGTTTAGCGAAATCGAAATGGACCAGTTTACGCCTTTCCATGTTCTAGCCCAAGAAATGATTGAGTTTATCGTCGGAGTTCGGGAGTCAGCCAGTGATATTGAATTTGTTACTGAAAAAATAGAACAGGTAACCCGACAGTTGGGACAAGCAACCAGTAGACTACAAGAAAGACTAACAAAAGCACGGATGGTTCCATTTAGTCAAGTGATTGATCGCTTGCGACCAGGAGTGCGGGATAATGCTATTAAGTATGGCAAACAAGTGGAGTTGGTAACGGAAGGAGTCCATACTTTGATTGATAAGATGATTTTAGATCATCTTACATATCCTTTGACTCATATCCTCAATAATGCGATCGCCCATGGAATTGAAACCCCTCAAGTGCGCCAAGCTGTTGGTAAATCAGCTACAGGAATCATTAGCATTCGCGCCCTACAGGAGGTAAACCAAACCGTTATTTCTGTAAGTGATGATGGTGTTGGTATTGATCATCAAGAAGTTAAAAATCAGGCCATCAAAAAAGGTTTTATTACGTTTGAACAGGCAAAAACGATGTCTCGTTTTGATATCTATAAGCTTTTATTCCTCCCCTGCTTTAGTACCGCTGATGGGGTAGATGATATCAAAGGTAGGGGTGTGGGTCTGAATGTCGTTGAAAATGATATTAGCCAGATTCGTGGTAGAGTTACCACTGACTCCACACCAGGTAGAGGAACTACCTTTACCATTTTTCTCCCACAGACTCTGAGTATTTGTAGAGCTTTATTATGCGCCTGTGATAGATTTAAAATTGCTTTCCCAATAGATGGTGTGGAGGATACTCTAAATATCCCCGCCAATTCCCAAAAAATCCAACAAGATATTAATGAAGAATCATTTATTGTCTGGCGAGGTATCAAACTTCCTGTCAAACCCCTCAAAGACATTTTAGTTTTTAATCGTCAGTTTGGTTCTGGTGAAGCATTAATCATGAACAGAAATAATGACATGATTTCCGTACTCGTTGTCCGCTCAGGTAATACGATGCTTGGTTTACAGATTGACCAGGTTTTGGGTGAACAGGAAATTGTCATTAAGCAATTTGAAGGACCAATATCTAAACCTATTGGTCTAGCAGGTGCCACAGTTCTTGGTGATGGGATGATTATGCCCATTGCTGACGTGGGAGAAATCATTGATCTCTCCCAAGGTAAGACATCTAAATTTTGGCAAAGCCCAGCTTCTCCTACTGTTGACCAAAAAAATGGGACACAAGCCCCGTCTTTCTAAGTTTGGAAGATTTGAATGTGTCGGGCATGGTTAAAAATCGCCGACTTGCTAGGGCGATTAGCCTTCAGGGATAGAGAGAATTTCGGATGTGATGGTACTATTAATCACTTAAATGTTGCCATGCTCACCTCTCGCGGTGCTGATAAACATAGAAAAATGGCGATACAACTCGGCGCTAGTGGCTACTTTACTAACTAATTGGTAAGACTCTATAGCTGCCAAAAATTTTCAAGATTTCTGTATAATTTTGTAATTCCCCTAAAGCAGATTTCATCATCACTGCATTTACATCCGCTTCTATGTCCAAATAAAATAAATATTCCCCCAGAGAACGTTTTGTAGGCCGCGATTCAATGCGACTCAGATTAATGCCTAAACTGGCAAATACTTCTAGTGCTTTCACTAATGCACCTGGTACATTAGCTGGTACGCTAAAAGCTAAGGATGTATGTGTACAATCAATAGTATTATTTTCCTCTGTGCTAACTACCCAAAACCGAGTACAATTTTCTGGATAATCATTAATCCCCTGGGCAAGAATAGGTAAATTATACAGTTGTGCCGCACGACTAGAGGAAATTGCCGCTGTTGTTAGTTCTGCTTCTAATCTCTGTAGCGCTTCCGTCGTCGAATTACTAGCAATCAAGTTGACATTTGGCAAAAACTGTGATAACCACCCTTGACATTGAGCTAAAGCTTGAGGATGAGAATAAACAGTTTTAATATTATCTAAGCTAGTGGATCTGGAAACTAATGTATGTTGGATGGGTAAAACTAAAGCTAATTGAATTTTTAAATTATCTAATTGCCATAAGCTATCTAGTGTCATGTTGACACTTCCTTCAATGGAGTTTTCCACCGGGACAACAGCTATTTCTGCAATTCTTTTGATTACCGCTTGTAATGATTGAGCTATAGTAGGATAGGGACATAGTTCAAAACTTTGTTGAGCGGTAATACCCTCATAAGTTTGCAACCAATTGAGATAAAAAAAGGCAGCTTGTTCAGCATAAGTACCCGGTGGACCTAAATGTGCGATTTTTAGATTCATACTTTTAAATTTGACGATTTTGACTGATAATTAATTAAACAGATGGTTGAATTTGCTTATGGTTACCAAGTTTACTGCCTCTGAGTCCGTTGAAATTTCCGTCCCTAAGCATTCTATTCCTATTGGTCACTACCTCCGTCAGCCTCAACGGTTGGTGAATACCTTGGCTGATAATACCAGAATTCAGCAGTTGTCGGAGGAAGTGTTTCGGTTGAAAATGCGTCCTCTGTCTTTTATGTCACTGAGTATTCAGCCAACGGTAGATATGAGAGTTTGGGCAGATGCAAGCGGAACGATTTATTTGCGATCGCTCGGTTGTGAAATTATGGGTTTCGAGTATATTAACGAAAGGTTTGATCTGAATTTAAAAGGTTATTTATCGCCAGTTGAACTCAGTAGTGGTACTTACCTGCAAGGGAAAGCAGATTTAGAAGTTTTAATCGCCATACCCCAACCATTTTCCCTGACACCCAAATCAATTTTAGAAGCTACAGGTAATGGATTGCTCAAAAGTGTGTTGTTAACTATTAAGCAAAGATTATTACATCATCTTCTATCAGATTATCGCCATTGGTGCAACCAAGCCACAAAAGACTTAGGGACTGATCACCACACTACTGATAGCGGCAGCGTGGTGCAAGCCTTATGAACAATTTTGAACCTCACAAGTAGTTTAGTGCTGAATTTGGCAAGGGCGAAAAGATTGACGATGTAAAGGTGAAGGTCCATATTGTTGGAGTGCTAGTAAATGACGCTGGCTTCCGTAACCTTTATTCCTTTCTAGATCATACCAAGGGTATTTCAATGCCAAACGCTGTAGCAAATCATCACGCCAAACCTTGGCCATGATACTAGCTGCGGCAATATTCAGCGAACGCTCATCACCTTTGACGATACTTACTTGTGGTATTGGTAAATTCTTTACCAACTGATTACCATCAATTAAACACAGTGCAGGTTTTACCCGCAACTTGACTATAGCACGCCGCATTGCTAATAAAGTTGCCTGTAAAATATTCAACTCATCTATTTCCGCCGTTGTCGCATAACCGATTCTCCAGTCTAAAGCCAGAGTCGTAATTTTTTCAGCCAGCTTAGTTCTGCGGGAACTAGACAACTTTTTGCTGTCATTAATATTCTCTACCATTAGAATTGATAAAGCTTCTACTGGTAATATAACCGCTGCTGCAACCACCGGACCGAATAAAGCACCTCGTCCTACCTCATCAACACCTAAAACCGCACCCTGAATATCCGAGTAGCTAGAAAACTCTAACCAACTCGAATTATTCCCGGCTGCTGGTTTGATTTCTTGCATAAAAAAGTCAAAACGTAATTTTTGTGATTTTTGTGATTTTTGTGATTTTTGTGATTTTTGTCTGTTAAGAGTTCCCTCAAATCATAGTCCAATTACAAAGGCCGATTTCAAGCAGAACACAATCTAAAATCCTTTTAGGGTATTGACTTCAATCTTGGCTAAAACCATCTGCATCCATGGCTGATGAACGACGACGACGGCGACGATTAGGCACGGAAGTGAAAGTGTTAGAAGAGTCAGTTTCAGATTCAGTTTCCCCGGGAATTATTGTCAATTCTGGGACGATAGTTAATGAAGATTCAATTTCCGGCTCAAGGGTTTGTTGGGTTGGTACTTTCTTATGTGCAGGAATGACTGTATGCCTGAAGCTATCAGAATTTTCCGTTTCACTAATAATTGGTTGAGTTGGTTGAGTTGGTTGAGTTGGTTGAGTTGGTTGAGTTGGTTGAGTTAGTTGAGTTATTTCAGTTAGTTCAGTTAGTTCAGTTAGTTCAGTTGGTAATTCTCCTGGTTGAACAACATTAATAATCACCGATCTAGAACTTTTCCCCTCACGATCTAACTTGAGTAAAGGAGAAATTCCCATTTCAGCATAAGTATCTTGTTCTTTTGCTGACATTTCCACAGTGATAATCTCCGGTGGTTCTACTTTAATCGGTTCTAGTTTGACTTTTACCCGTTCTGGCCTTTCTGTCCAACCAGATTTATTAATAGTAGGTGAAGAGATTTCTGGTATTGGTAGTTCAACCTCTTCCAAGTCTAAATCTGAATCATTAACAAAAGCTAGGGGAGTTAGCCCAGATCGGGGTTCATCTTTACCATTAGCTGGATTGACACCCGTTCTGGGGCGACGGGTACGGGTACGGCGCTTGCTATCATTTAATTCCTGGTAACTAGGATGATTGATCAGATGCAGGGGACTAAATTCTGGTTCACCTTCAAATCCTTCCCCAAAGCCATCGTAAGTATCTCGTGGTATAGCGGCAGTCATGCTACCGATATCAGGTATGCGAGTAGCTAAACGTGGTTCTTTTGGCGGCATACTTCCAAACCGTTCTGGTATATCTGTGGACGGAATGGGCAGGCGGTTTTCCGTTTCTCCCGGTAATCTCACAGTATGTCCTAAACCACCGCAAGCGGGACAGGGTTCGCCAAATAATTCATAAATGTTTTGGCCTTGACGCTTGCGAGTTAGTTCAACTAAACCTAATTCGGTCAATTGGGCAATTTGTGGACGGGCTTTATCAGCTTTGAGAGCTTTGTTAAAGTGTTCTAACACTTGCATTTGATCGCGTCGGGATTCCATATCAATGAAATCAACCACAATCACACCCGCAATATTCCGCAAACGTAACTGACGGGCAATTTCCGCAGCAGCTTCACAGTTTGTCCATAACACTGTTTCTCTAGCGGTTGCAGAACGGGTGAAAGAACCAGAGTTAACATCTACTACGGTTAAAGCTTCCGTAGGTTGGATGATAATATAACCACCTGATGGCAAATCTACCCTTGGTCTGAGGGCTTCACGGACAGCGGCATTAATGCGGAAATATTCTAAAATCGGAGAGCGATCGCGGTGATGATCAATCAGCAATCCCTGGGGCGTTTGTCCACCACTCCAGTTTTGTAAATATTGTTTCACCCGTTTTAATCCCGTGCTGGAATCAACAACAATGCGATTCACATCACTACCATACATATCCCTGAGTACGCGCTGAATAAAGTCATCATCACGATTCAGTAGAGCCGGCGCGCGGGAGGTTACTGCTTCTTGTTGAACAATTTCCCACTGCTTTTGCAGCACTTCTAAATCTTCAATAATTGCTTCTTCTGGCTTCCCTTCTGCTTCTGTGCGTACTAGCAAACCCATCCCTGCTGGTTTCACCAAAATTGCCAAAGCTCTGAGACGGTTACGCTCACTTTCACTCTTAATGCGTCTCGATAAATTTACACCCCGTCCATAGGGCATTAACACCACATAACGGCCAGGTAAGGTAATGTTCCCTGTCAACCTGGGACCTTTTGAGCCTGTTGGCTCTTTCATCACTTGCACTAAGGTTTTTTGCTGTGGTGTCAACAGTTCTGTAATTGCTGCTGCACTTCGTTTCAGCCTCAATGGACCTAAATCAGTGACGTGAATAAAACCGTTGCGCTCCGGGTCGCCGATATTGACAAAAGCCGCATCTATCCCAGGTAATACGTTTTCTACTACACCTAAATAGATATCACCAATTTGGTGATGACCAGTAGCTACAACGAGTTCTTGTATTTGATCTTCAGAAAATACAGCAGCGATTTGATGCTGCTCCGCGATGATAATTTGTTTTGGCATTCAATTTCCTCAAAAACTGGCAGCACTGGTGGGAATCACCAGAAAGTTCTCTGTTATCCCCCTTCTACAGTCACTGCTACAAGGTGCTACTAGTAATAAAAACTTCCAATTTGCAGCTCTGCTTTAGTTTGGAGAGCTAATCATACTGTGATGGGGTTTACACACCAGATCACTCCTGAACAGAATATAGTTTAAGAACTTGAATCAACCTTCCTTGGCCGATTTACCATACTATACGCTGCTATTTAAACTTTGGATATCCGTAGATATCTGTCCCAATGTTAACGTTTCATCAGCTAAAGTTGACTGTACCTAAATGGCAAGCACTTGATCACTTTTTAGAAACTTCCGTTAGACACGGTCTATTACACATTGGTTTGACCGTCTGCTGAGGGAAACAAACCTGCCTTTAGCAATGGATTTGCTATCCGTGTTTACACCAGAAAATCTAGCTAAGTGCAAACAACCCACTGAGTCATCTTGACAAGAATTTTGGCAGCTTTTTAATCTCTGTCATTACTTATGTAGTATATTTTAATACTAGCCGCTCTCGCTTCTGTAGTAATTGCACAAAAGCCCGCAATAAAAGCAAGTCTCATTTAAGGGATAGAATCTATCAATGAATCGAGAAGCTAACAAAAGCTATTGTTAGTCATCAATTCACAAGGTAGCTAAAGAGAGAGTGGTTTGTAATCAGCAGCAGAGTTGATCCGGGATACAATTTTAGAAGTTGCACTCTTATATCTTTGCCTTCGCACCCGTGAGTATCACAGGTAGTGAATCAATTGACATACCTTCTCTTCCTTTCATGAGAGAGGATTCCTTAACGCTTCATTGGGTTGTGCTATCGAAATAGTCTTACCATCCCTCGACGTTCGTTTAAAGTCTCCCAATGCCATAAGGCGACTAAACAAAATTCTACCACAATAATCGCCAATCCGTCCTAGAAGGACGGGGCTTGTATCATAAGTTTTTGGTCACTCAATGCAGCACCAGAAAATTTCTCTTAATCGCCATTCTAACGCAACTTTGCTAAAAATCAATTGCCAAAATAGATATCTGGTGAAAATTAAATGGGATAGGATAATTTCCTTTGTCTAGTGGTAAATTAGACGATAAATTTTCAACTATCCCTAAGAAAGATGTCATTTTTCCCAAAAATAGGTGACAGAGCACAGTAAATAGTTTATTTTGGAAACAAACTCAATACCCGTTCATACCCCTTGTCGTTTATTCCCTATCACCTAACGTTATGATTATTACATTAATAGTAGCTTGGATAGTTTTTATGATTCTGTGGAAATTAATCAAAACTACCATTAAAACCGCCCTGCTCTGTGCCTCTATTGTCATGTTATTATACTTTGGTTTCCATATTACTCCCCAAGATATTTGGCATCAAATCAGCCAGTTTGTTCAAACCTTTTCCCAAACACCAGCAAAGAAGTAAAACTACCAATTACCAATCAATTACCCAATTTTTCGAGAGCCTGAAATCTTTGCTAAAGCATCTTGAAATGCAGGTGGTAACTGACGCATAATTTTACCCTTTTCCCGATCTAAAGCCACTAATGTCACCTGAGCGGTAATATATAAATCCTGGTTATCAGGAGAAACAATAGTATAATCCCAGTTCATACGCACTCCCGTCACCTCATTCATCCGTGTTTTTACTATGACTGGCATCCCCAATTGCACGGAACGATGATAACGAATTGACAACTCCACTACGGGCAAATCACAACCTAAAGCTACTAAATCAGCAAATTCAATGCCGATAGAACGTAAACATTCTACCCGTGCTTCTTCCATCCAAGTTAAATAAGTACCGTGCCAAACAATACCAGCATAGTCAGTGTGATGGGGTTGGGCCCTGACTGGATATTCAAACCAATTTTCAAATGCTACATTGGTAACATTCTCAATAGCACTTGTTGGTGGTAATTGGGGTGGGGTTGTTTCTTGAGACATTTTAATAATTTTTTGATCCTTTTTTGAGCAACAGACTACCAAAAATTGATAAAATTTTGTAAATTGGGAATTTTTCAACTCTATTCCAATTTTACCAGATTGTGAAAACGTTGCATGAAACCTGCATAATTCAGAAAATTTGAGCAATACTGGTACAAGAAGGAAGATAAGCAGAACTTACAAAAATGACGATTCAACCTACGGATAAGACTTTACTTGACTGGACGGGCGATACTTTAGCAATTGGCTTATTTGAAGATGCAGTACAATTAACGGGTGATTTGGCGACTTTAGACCAGAAATTGGCTGGAATCTTCACAGAACTAATTGCTGAAGAAGAATTTACTGGTAAAGTCAATAGTACCATCTTTACGAGAGTAGGCGCGGGTAATTTGGTACGAAAGGTGATTTTAGTTGGCTTAGGTAAACCAGAGGCGCTACAATTAGAAACCCTGGGACGAGTTGCGGCCACAGTTGCACGCACTGCTAAAAAGCAGAAAACTAAAACCCTGGGAGTTAGTTTACCACTATGGAACAATGATCCAGCCGCTACAGCCCAAGCTATTACTCAAGGTATAGAATTAGCACTTTACCAAGATATTCGCTTTAAGTCTGAACCAGAAGATAAAAGCCCCAATATTGAAACTATTGATTTACTGGGTTTAGCAGGACAAGAAACAGCTATTACCCGCGCTAATCAAATTGTTTCTGGAGTCATTTTAGCACGGCAGTTAGTAGCAGCCCCAGCTAATGCAGTGACACCGATTACTATGGCCGAAACTGCTGGGGCGATCGCTCACGAATATGGGTTAGAATTAGAGATTCTAGAACAGGCAGAATGTGAAAAATTAGGTATGGGGGCATTTTTAGGAGTAGCCCAGGCTTCCGAATTACCTCCTAAATTCATTCACCTAATTTATAAACCAGCTACCACACCTAGACGCAAGTTGGCTATTATTGGTAAAGGTTTAACTTTCGATTCTGGTGGTTTAAATATTAAGGGTGCTGGTAGCGGTATTGAAACCATGAAAATTGACATGGGTGGTGCTGCGGCTACTCTGGGCGCTGCTAAAGTGATTGGACAATTAAAGCCAGATGTGGAGGTTCACTTTATATCAGCCGTCACCGAAAATATGATTAGCGGTAAGGCTATGCACCCTGGAGACATCTTAACCGCCTCAAATGGCAAAACCATTGAAGTGAATAACACCGATGCTGAAGGGCGTTTAACTTTGGCTGATGCCTTGGTATATGCTGATAAATTGGGTGTAGATGCGATCGTTGATTTAGCTACGCTTACAGGTGCCTGTGTGGTGGCTTTGGGTGAAGATATTGCTGGTTTATTTACACCGGACGATGCTATGGCCTCCCAACTCCAAACAGCCGCAGAAGCAGCTGGTGAGAAAATTTGGCGTTTACCAATGGAAGATAAATATTTTGATGGGCTGAAATCTGGTATTGCCGATATGAAGAATACAGGACCTCGTTATGGCGGTTCTATTACTGCTGCTTTGTTTCTCAAACAGTTTGTTAAGGATACTCCTTGGGCGCATTTAGATATTGCCGGTCCTGTGTGGGCTGATAAGGAAAATGGCTATAACGGTGCAGGGGCGACCGGTTTTGGTGTCAGAACTTTAGTAAATTGGGTGTTAAGTTAAACTTTGATAGCCCTGTATTCCCAGTCTGGAGACTGGGAACGAGAATTCTGGACTATCAACTAGAAATTAATGGCTGATTTTGTAAACTTTCATCTTTCAAGGTTCGGGGGATAGATACAGCTAGTAAAAGCATATTACCTGCCATATAAGAGACTAAAGTAGACCACAATAAATGATTACTATGAAAATACCAGGCAGCAATTACTAGTGGCATGAAACCTACTGCAAAAGATAATAATACTACATTCCGCAAAGTTGCACCTTCTCTTAAACCGATAAAATAACCTTCTAAAACAAAAGTTATACCTGTAACTACGCAAACCGGAAGTAACCAAATCGTATATTGATTAATATCTTGATTAACTTCTGCATGATTAGTTAATAATCCAAATATCTGATTAGGAAATAAGATAGATGTGCCAGCAAACCCTAATGCTATGACTAAACTAGTCAGTCCAGCAACTATCAATAAAGGTATCATTTCTTGGGTATTACCTTTACTTTTAAAATTAGCTGTCATAGTTTGCACTGTTAGTCCGACACCATTAATGGTGAACTGACTTAAAATGGCAATTTGTAACAATAAACCATTTTGTGCTAAGATCGTTGTTCCCATGGTGGCACTTAAATTAGTAAAGATAGAATAGACAGAAATCAATAATATGTAACGGATCAAAATATTACCTTTTAAAGCAACAGTTCCTTGCAAAGCTACCCAATCAAATAATTCCTTAATAGCGGCTGGTACGGTTTGCCAAGGAATAGTAAAAACCATCCATATTAAGCCGACAATTAAGGCTAAATATTGGCTTAATGCTGTTGCTAAACCGGCTCCTGTACTTGCCCAACCCCATTGAAAAATCATTAAGTAATCTAATAATACATTAGAACCATTACCCACAATTGACATTAATAAGACTACCCAATTCATTTCTCTACCTAAAAACCAACCGAATAAAACAAAATTGAGTAGTACAGCCGGTGCTGCCCAAATTCGTGCATAAAAATAATCAACTCCAGCAGCTTCGATATCTGAAGACCCACTTAAAATAAAAAAGCCAATTTTTTGTAAAGGATACTGTAATAAAATAATAATTAAACCCAGGAATAAAGCAATTAAACCGCTACGTAAACCAGCTAAAATTACCTCCTTATTATCATCTTTGCCTACTGCTTGAGCGGTAATGGCATTAGTGCTAGAACGGATAAATTTTAATACTCGATAAAGATAATCAAAGAGAATAGTTGCTAAAATTACTCCTGCTAAATGTCGAATATCTGTTAAATGTCCTAAAAAAGCAATGTCTACCAAACCAGCTAAAGGAATCATCATGTTACTGAGAACGCTGATACTGGTTAATCGGTAAAACCGGCCTAAGAAGTTGTACTTATTGGGAACTGTAAATATCATCTTTGTTCTTTGGAGTGCCGTAATTTTAGTAAAAATAGGTAGAGTTAATGCCTGCTAATAAGTATTTATGCAAACTTATGGATGTCCACAGCTTAATTCTGTCATCAATGCTAACACGATTGTTAATTAATAACTCAAGTTACTAGTTATCTAGTTGGGGCTGGTAATGGGTAATGGGTCATTTCATTGGTGAGTAATTTTCTGTTGTAATTCTGTAAATCCTTTAATCATGGACATCCTGGGCTATCAGACATTTTCCCTAACTAGCAGATGCCCAAGGCTAATTTTAAGCGGGTTGTACCATTAGTTGTTGTTGTGTGCTTACCGTGGGGAGGTTTGATAGGTCACTGGGAGATAAATCTGGTGCTTTGATGCTATCTAGATTTTGATTCTAGGGTTCTGAACCTACTTCCCGATAATTTCTGATGGCTTTTTTGAGAATTTTGCATTTTTAAGTATTACAATCTGATAAAATTTGTAAGGTTTCTATAAGCTCTGAGCAATGGGATCGACAGGTGTAAGAATCGCAATTGACGCGATGGGGGGAGATCATGCACCCGCTGAAATTGTCGCTGGCGCACTGCGGGCGAGAGAAGAATTGGGTGTGAAAATATTATTGGTCGGAGATCCCCAAGGAATTGAGGCTGTAATACCGCCAAAAACTAATATGGCGGACTTGGAGATTGTTCCTGCTAAGGAAGCGATCGCTATGGATGAAGAGCCTCTCAACGCAGTTAGGCGTAAGCGAGAATCTTCTATCAATGTAGCGATGGATTTAGTCAAAAATAAACGAGCAGATGCGGTATTTTCTGCGGGACACTCTGGGGCGGCCATGGCCTCGGCTTTGCTGCGATTAGGAAGATTACCGGGAATAGACCGTCCAGCCATTGCTACAGTATTCCCCACCATCAAAGTCGGTAAACCAGTAATGATACTGGATGTCGGTGCGAATGTAGACTGTCGCCCTAAATTTTTGGAACAGTTTGCAGTCATGGGTTCAATTTACAGTCAGTATGTTTTGGGAACAGAAAACCCCAAAATAGGTTTACTGAATATTGGCGAAGAAGATACCAAGGGTAATGAAGTGGTTTTTCGCGCCCACCAATTGTTAAGGGAAAATACTCAAATTAATTTTACTGGTAATGCAGAAGGACGCGATGTATTATCCGGTGAATTTGATGTGATTGTCTGTGACGGCTTTGTGGGTAATATTTTACTAAAATTTGCCGAAGCAGTCGGAGGTGTAATTCTGCAAATTCTGCGAGAAGAATTACCCCAAGGGCTACATGGTCAAATCGGGACAGCAATTTTAAAACCCAACCTCAAGCGCGTTAAACAGCGCATGGATCACGCTGAACATGGAGGGGCTTTGCTTTTAGGTGTTAGCGGTATTTGTTTTATTGGTCATGGTAGTTCCCAAGCACCATCTATTTTTAGCGCCATTCGCATGGCTAAGGAAGCTGTAGATAATCAGGTGTTAACAAGACTCCAATCCCAATATCAAATTCTGCAAAATGAAAGTAGTTAGTTGGTATTTCTCAACTATGGAAATTATCGCTAACAGCTATTTGTCAATTGTCATCCAATTTTAGATTAGGGATGAAAATCCCTAATTTGATAACTCAAATTGGAATTGTCATTGGTACTCGTTATTAATGCTTACAAACAAGACAATTGACAATTAATCACTGACAATTGACAACTGAGGATATTAAGAAGTGCAAAATTTTTTAGCCAGCGGCATAGCAATTACAGGCAGTGGTTCAGCAGTCCCAGCAACGGTTTTACATAACCAACAATTAACTCAATTGGTGGAAACATCAGATGAGTGGATTACTTCTAGAACAGGTATAAGTCAGCGACGGTTAGCATTACCCGCTGACTCACTCACATTATTAGCCACCGCTGCGAGTCAACAGGCTATTGCAGCAGCAGGAATTACAGCAGCAGACATAGACTTAATTTTGCTGGCCACATCTACCCCGGATGATCTCTTTGGCAGTGCTTGCCGTGTTCAAAGTGAGTTAGGTGCTGTCAAAGCAGTGGCCTTTGACTTAACTGCTGCTTGTTCCGGTTTTGTCTTCGGTTTGGTAACGGCGGCACAATACATTAAAACAGGTGTTTATCAGAATGTACTCTTGATTGGGGCAGATATCCTCTCTCGCTGGGTAGATTGGCAGGATAGACGCAGTTGTGTATTGTTTGGTGATGGGGCTGGAGCAGTGGTATTACAAGCGAGTAAAAGCGATCGCTTATTAGGATTTTCCCTGAAAAGCGACGGTTCTCAAAACCAATATCTGAATCTGTCCTATCATGGCTCTAGTGTAGAACTGACAGGGGATATTCATGTATCTACGGGCAAATATCAGCCCATGACCATGAATGGAAAAGAAGTTTACCGCTTTGCTGTCCAAAAAGTTCCCGAAGTAATAGATAAAGCCCTATTTGTAGCTAACCTGAGAGTGGAAAATATAGACTGGCTAATATTACATCAAGCAAATCAAAGAATTATTAATTCCGTTGCTGAACGCTTGAATATTCCTGAACATAAAGTAATCAGCAATGTTGCTAACTATGGTAACACCTCTGCCGCCTCTATTCCCCTAGCTTTAGATGAAGCGGTGCGAGAGGGAAAAATCAAAACTAATGATATCATTGCCATCTCTGGTTTTGGGGCTGGACTTTCCTGGGGTGCGGCCATTTTCCAATGGGGAAGATAATTGACAACTGACAACTGACAACTGATTAATAACAAATGACTAAAACTGCATGGGTGTTTCCCGGACAAGGTTCTCAAGCATTGTCCATGGGAGTAGACCTATTAAATCTACCATCTGCCAAAGAAAAATTTATTCAAGCTGAGGCCATTTTGGGCTGGTCTGTGATAGATATCTGTCAAAGCGACATTGACACTTTATCACGGACACTTTATACCCAGCCGAGTTTATATGTCATCGAAAGTATAATTGCTGATATATTGCGAGAAAAAGGACAGCAACCAGACTTAGTTGCAGGTCACAGTTTAGGGGAATATATCGCTCTTTATGTTGCAGGAGTTTTTGAATGGTCTGCTGGTTTATACTTAGTAAAGCGGCGGGCGGAACTGATGGAAAGTGCTGCTGGCGGGATGATGGCCGCACTGGTAAACTTTAATAGAGAGGAGTTGGAAAAAGTTATTAGTGAAACACCTAATGTAGTTTTGGCAAATGATAACAGTCCTACTCAAGTCGTAATTTCTGGCACACCTGAAGCTGTGCAAGCTGTCACGTCTCGAGTCAAAACCAGAAAGGCTATTCCTTTAAAGGTTTCAGGAGCATTTCATTCCCATTTAATGAAAGCAGCAGCAACGGAATTTCAAGAAGTTTTAGACTCAGTGATTTTTCAGTCAGCAACTGTCCCAGTTTTATCTAATGTTGACCCAATTCCAGCCACAGAAGCAAAAACTTTGAAAGAGCGCCTTTCTCAACAAATGACAGGACCTGTGCGTTGGCGAGAAATTTCCTTACAATTCCCAGAAAATGGTGTTGAGAAGGTTGTGGAAATTGGTCCTGGTAACGTTTTAACTGGTTTAATTAAACGGACTACTTCTGGGTTAATTTTGGAAAATATTCGTAATGCTGGTGAGTTGCCTGTTTAGGTTAAACTCATTAAACATCTTGACGCTCTGCGGTCTAAAGACACGCAGATTCTTTAAGACTTGCTGAAAAGGAATAGTTAATTATCCCGCTACACGCTCAAAACAACTACCAGTACGAACTGAACTGTTTTTTATGCACTTACCTTCTTTTCTATGGTTATGGAAAATAGCCGCCTGGTCAATGGGGTTATCTTTGATGGCATACTTGTTTTTAGCAATCACTGGTATTTGGATGTTGCGGGTTAAAACTACTCTCAAAGTCCCCATGGAGATTATATTACCGTGGCATCGTGGTCAAGTGCTATTGCTGCATTATATCATCGGCTTGACTATGGTTAGTCTAGTTTTACTCCTGTTAGCAGTTGGTATTGTGGGTACTTTGGGACATTTTGGTTCTTTAGGACATTCTCCACATTTAGGGGCTGGGTTAATAGTGGTGATATTAGTTTTAGTATCTGCTTTTAGCGCCACGCAAATTAGTACGGGCAAGTCTTGGGCTAGACCTTTACATCTTGGTTGTAATCTATTATTATTACCGGGCTTTATTTGGGTATCGCTGAGTGGTTGGACGGTGGTACAAAAGTATTTACCTTAATTAGCTATAGGTTAATTTGGCCTTTTTAATTGTTGACTACCTATCCACCAAGCTAGTCCAGCCATGAATAATACTCCCATAACTCCCTGCAAAGGATTATTATTCACACCAGTTACCCAATCAGGAACTTGTCCCGAATATTGGGTTAATTGTCCAACATTAATGATATAATAACCCCAAACTAGTCCACCATGTAAACCAATAGGTAAGCCTAAACGTCCCCGTTTCCAACGTTTTCCCCATACCTGGGTTAAACCCAATAGCACTAAGGCCGGAAACTGTGGTAAAGTGTGAATAATTGCCTCTAAGGGTTTAATGAAATGGGTTACAGCAAATAAAATTGCATTTATCCAAAGGGCAGTATTTAATTTATAATCTCTTTGTAGTTCATTTAGTAACCAACCCCGGAATAATAGTTCTTCTGCAAAACCTACACCAAAACCAACTAATAAACCTTCTAATATTATTTTCCCTAAAAATGCTTTGGGTTGTTGCCATACTAGCCAACCTAGGACAGCTTCTAAACTAAATAAGACTAAAACACTAATTAATCCTATGGTCAACCCTTGGAAGAGTTCTATACCATTAAAGCGTGTAAATTCTAACCCATAACGGCTGAATATTCCTGGTTTTTGATAGACTTTTTTCCCCCAGATATTCAGCAGCAAAATAAACTCGACATATAATATCACAATTGTCAAGATACTTTCTAAATTAGAATCTGGAACTAACCAATAAATTGGTACAGCTAGGGGTAGCCACAACAACAGTAAGGCTAGTATAAAGCAAACCAGCCTTACATAAACCGGGTATTGGGTAAGGTGAGTGAGATTAATTTTCATCCTTATTGACCAATGGCCAATGACCAATGATTATTCATCGGGTTCAATTGTACTAATCAAACCATGGTTTGTGAGTGTTTCACAATAAAATTCCGCGTGTTCTTGAGCGCAACTAATCACCAAAGCTAACCCGTTATGGTGAGCTTCCATCATGATACTAACAGCCTGGGGTTGAGTAATGCTAGTAACGGTAGTCATTAGCACTTGAACTACGTACTCCATGGAATTGTAATCATCATTATGAAGCAAAACGCGATATCGAGGCGCGAGCTGGCGGGATGTAGAACGCTTCTCAATGGTTTCGACTGACACGATTTTTTGCTCTTTTATCCTTGATTTACTAGAATATAGTTACTGTTGAGCAGCTGCTTAACAGTTATTTACCTCTGTATAGACTATCCAATCTGAAGATTGGGGTACGCCGTATTTTTATCTGAAAATACTTGTGGCGTTGCTTACAGATTTTTCACTTTAGCATTATAACACAAATAAAGCGGCTTGGCCTATGGTCCAGGAAAATTCTCCTTTGTTTTCCCATGCTTTCACTCACAACTGGAGTTATCAGGCTATCCCCAGCTAGGAACTAACTGTACCCTACCAGCGTCCATTTCTGCCATCAGTAATTCTAAGGCTTCATAGTCAACATCAGATATATGACCCAGTTTTGTCAGTTCTGAGTTAATCTCATTTTCTATTTCTGGTGTTAATTTTCTGATATGTAGGGCTTTTTCGACCAAGTGACGAATGACGTATCGAGTTTTCATAAGCAATAAACCAGGTAGTTACTAGTCATTATCTTAGATAATGGTTGGTATAAGATGTTTTTTTGTCTTCTCTATCTCCGTGATTTACATGACCACTTAATTCACAAGATTAGTTATTCAATAACTCTGTTTTTTTGTCAACTACACTGGCAAAAAACATGACTGAAAACTACGGAGAAATATGGCTGAAACTATGTTTATTTATAGGTTCAACCTTGGTAACTTCTATGGCTACAGATGATTAATCTGCATTCAGAATCTATATGTAGATTGTTTTTTAACTGCTCGAAAAAAAAAGTATATATAAATACATTTTACTACTAACTTATAACAATCTTTAAATAAGGGTCGTAAAATGGTAAGGATTTAGCAAAGATAGATTAAACTTGTCGCCAATTCGGAAAAAAAAGTTTCTCTGCAAATAGAGAGCAAATTTTGACATACTCACCGTCCTAAAGAAGCGGGGAAACACTTGACGCTTCACTGACTGACGCTAACCGAAGTAGTCTTATTCTGTCTCTGCGTCCGTTTAGAGCCGTGGCAATGACCTATCCCGGCTTTATTTATATTTTTAGCAGCATTTTCATCTCGGTCGTGTTCAGTTCCGCAATTTAAACACTTAACCGACCGAATTTTTAAATCAAGTTTGCCCCATTTGTATCCACATTTAGAGCAAATTTGACTTGTTGCTTCCCATCTACTAATAACACGGAAATCTCTATTAAACTTTTCTGCTTTACCTTCGCATAAAGTTCTAAATTGCCTCCACCCTTGTAGACTAATTGACCTGGTAAGTTTGCGATTTTTAACCATGCCCGACACATTCAAATCTTCCAAAACAATAACTTGGTTTTCGCTAATAATTTTGGTGGATAGTTTGTGAAGAAAGTCTTTGCGAGTATCAGTGATTTGATTATGCAGTTTCGCAATTTTAATTCGAGTTTTATGACTGCGTTTTGAGTCTTTGGGTTGCCTTGCTAGTTTTTTCTGAAGTTTACGAATCTTCCTGTCTAATTTTGAGTAATCAGGACTTTGGGCTTTTTCTCCATTGCTCATTACAGCAAAAGTTTTTATTCCTAAATCAATACCGATACTTTGGTTTTTGGCATCAATATTAACGGGTTCAACTTCTACTACAAAACTCAGAAAATAGCGATTAGCGCA